>JAIOHO010000523.1 GCA_019912905.1 Anaerolineae bacterium | reverse complement strand
CACATCGGAAAATTTCGCGCTTAAGCGTCGAAAAGCCTGATCCTATTCAGTGCGTGTTGATATGTACGCGTGCGTTCGTATTTCGATAGTGGATCGGCGTAATGTGCTGATAGCGGCGGAAAATGCGGCGGAAATAGCCCGCATCATTGAACCCACATGCCGTAGCAACCTCTTCAATCGTCATGTCACTGTCCCGAAGATAGTCACAGGCTTTTTTGACTCGCCGACGATGGATGGCTTCTGTCAATGTGCAATGATAGACCGCGTAGAATACACGGCCCAGATAGTCGGGATTGTATCCCAGTGCTTCGGCAATGTGGCCGGGCGTGATATTGTTGAAATAGTGCAGATGAATGTAGTTCTTGGCGCGCTCGGCGAGGACGTTCGTCCTGTCAGAAACGTCTGGCCGGGACTGGTTTGACTGGGCAACCTCGAAGAGCATCAGCAGCGCAATCAGATTGGCTGAGCACGGTTCCAGATCACCCGCTTCCTGACCGTCGAGAAAGATGCGAAACAAGCTTTCGAGCTTGTCCGGTCGCGGTAGCCTCCGAACCTGGGGTAAGTTGAAAATGGCCGTACTCTGATCGCATTTTTCGACTTCAAAGTGAATCCAATAGAACTCCAGGCCTCTAGGTAAGGTGCCGATCCCGCCATGCCGTCTGCCAGGCCACAAATGTAGGGTATGTCCCTCCTCAAGCGTGAACGTGTGTTCCTCTTCCCACATTTCCAGACGACCCTGCCGCACCAGAATCAGCTCATGCGAATTAATGATCCGTGTGGGATGCCGGGCATCATTCCCACTGGAGACGAACAAACCGGCGTTATGCGCTTTGACAGGACAGTGCACGTAGGATACTGCGAGTTCTGGTAACCTCATTCGCTGCCCCTTCAAAACTCACTCAATCGATGTGTTCGAATCCCCGAAAGTCGGATTCATCCTCATATTGTACATATTCATGTGTGTTAACCCAAAGCATTTTTTTGTACATTGTATATAAAACTTGAAGCATTCCTTTGTAGGACTCTCGTCATGATTGAAAAAATTCAATTCCCCCATGCAGCTCCCCTGCAAGATATCCAGCTCACGAATGGTTTCTGGGCCGAGCGCCAGGCGACCAACCGTGAGAAAACGATCCCATCTATCTACAGCTTCCTGGAATCCACCGGACGCTTGGCTGCCTTCGATCTGAGTAAGGATCAGCAGCCGCCGAAGTTTCATAAGGTCGTCCGCATGTTTTTCGATTCGGACTCTGGCAAATGGCTCGAAGCCGTCGGATACAGCCTGATGACTCATCCGGACCCTGCGCTTGAGCACCTGGCCGACGGCCTCATCGACCGGATGGAGAAAGCTCAGCAGCCAGATGGCTATCTCAACACCTACTTTACGGTCATGGAAACAGAATACCGGTGGCGCAACCTGCGCGACTGGCACGAGATGTATAACGCTGGACATCTCATCGAAGGCGCGGTCGCCTATTATCAGGCGACAGGCAAGCGAAAAGTCCTCGATATTTTCGTGCGCTTCGCGGATCTGATCGACTCGCTTTTTGGCCCAGAGGATGGCAAGAAGCGTGGCTATCCAGGGCACCCGGAACTTGAGTTGGCGATGGTCAAGCTGTATCACGCGACCAGAGAGCCGCGTTATCTCAAACTGGCGCAATTCTTTATCGACGAACGAGGCCAGCAGCCACATTACTTCGACTTGGAAAGCGCAGAACGTGGCGAAGACCCTGCCGATTTCTGGGCACAGTCCTATCACTACTGTCAGGCACATGCGCCGCTGCGCGAACAAACCGAGGCCACCGGCCATGCTGTGCGTGCCTGCTATCTCTATGCCGGGCTGGTGGACGTCGCGCTCGAAACGGGTGACCCCAGCCTGCTGGAAACTGCGCGGCGACTCTGGGATGATCTGATTGGACACCAGATGTATATCAACGGGGGCCTGGGGCCTGCGCAGTCAAATGAAGGTTTTACCTTCGCCTACGATCTGCCGAATGAGACTGCCTATGCCGAAACCTGCGCTGCGATCGCGCTGGTGCTCTATGCGCAGCGGATGTTTCATCTGGACCCGGATGCGCGCTATATCGATGTCATGGAGCGCGCGCTCTACAATGGGATTCTGAGCGGCGTATCCTACGACGGCACCCATTTCTTCTATGCGAACCCGCTGGCAGCCTACCCGAAGGTCAGCCCAGACGACCCCTGGAGCGCCATCAAGACCGACCCTCATTACCGTCGCCAGGAGTGGTTCTATTGTCCCTGCTGTCCGCCAAATGTGGCGCGCCTCGTCGCCAGCATCGGCGCTTATTTCTACGGAATATCGGGGGATACAGTCTACGTCAATCTGTACGACCGCAACCGGGCCAGAATCGACATCCACGGGAAGATGGCGGAATTCGAGCAGAAAACCAGCTATCCCTGGGATGGTGATATTGAGATCGAAATACTATCTGGCGAGCCGGTAGAGTATGAACTCGCGCTGCGGATTCCGGGTTGGTGTCGGCAGTTCGATGTTCGCGTGAATGGCGACCCGATTTCGGCGGAACCACAGCGCGGTTACGTGCGGATTCGCCGCCGGTGGATAGGTGGTGATCGCGTGCGGCTGTCGTTAGCCATGCCGGTCGAGCGGATGGCACCCCATCCTATGATCCGCCAGGATGCAGGCTGTGTTGCCTTGCAGCGGGGGCCAGTGCTCTACTGCATCGAAGGTACCGACAACGGTGAACAGTTGGCGAATGTGATCCTGCCACCTGACAGCCAGTTGAGCGTGGTCTATGATGCCAGTTTGTTTGGCGGTATCCCCGTGATTACCGCTGATGCGCTGCGCGTCGGACCGTCCAACTGGGCTAATGGGCTGTACCAACCACAGGCTGTGCTTGACTATGCCCGGACCTCAACGGCATTGAGGGCGATCCCCTACAGTCTGTGGGCAAATCGTGCACCCGGCGAAATGCGTGTCTGGATTCGGGAAAGTTAAATGAGAATGGCTTGATTGCCTCATTCGATCCTCTGGGAACAAACACAGCTTGTGTCTGCTGCTCCTGCTGGGTCTATGTGGCGCAGTCATGACGTAATCCTACGTATTTGTTGCGCGCTCACTTTTTTAGGCCAACGGATATGTACTTAATGTCCAGAAACTCCTCAAGGCCCCAGCGTCCACCTTCGCGCCCGATGCCGGACAGCTTCACGCCGCCAAATGGGGCCTGGGCCGTGGACGGAACGCCGTCATTGAGGCCGATGATGCCAAATTCCAGCTCTTCTGCGGTACGTTGAGCGCGATTGAGGTCCCGGGTCCAGACATAGGCTGCCAGACCATAATCTGAGCTGTTTGCCATTTCGATGGCTTCCTCCTCGGTGGAAAAAGTGATAATGGGTGCGACCGG
This sequence comes from Anaerolineae bacterium, assembly GCA_019912905.1. Classification (GTDB taxonomy): domain Bacteria; phylum Chloroflexota; class Anaerolineae; order Aggregatilineales; family Phototrophicaceae. Next base: position 21,567 of record JAIOHO010000523.1, on the reverse strand, counting down.
GCCGAACGTCTCTTCCTGCATCAGCAGCATGTCGCTGGTGATGTTGGTCAACACGGTGGGCTGGTGGAACAGCCCCTGGAGCGGACTCCCCCCTGTGATGAGGGTGGCTCCCTTTGTCAGGGCATCTTGAACGTGATTCTGGACTTTCTTGAAGCCCTGTGCGTCGATCATCGGTCCAACCTGAGTCGCTGCGTCTAATGGATTCCCCACCCTTAGCGCGCTCACGGCGTCCGCCATCTGCTTCACAAACTGCTCGGCGATGGTTTCCTGAACATAGATGCGGTTGGTACAGACGCAGGTCTGGCCCCCATTACGGAATTTACAGGCGATGACTTCCGGGACTACGAGATCCAGGTCTGCGTCGTCAAAGATGAGAAATGGCGCATGTCCTCCAAGCTCCAAGGAAATCTTCTTCATCGTCCTGGCGCACTGTTCGTAGAGCGAAATGCCCACCGATGTGGACCCGGTGAAGGTCAACACCCGGACGCGCATATCCGCCAGAAGCACTTGAGAAGGCGGGCGCGGGTCCAGCGCGGTCAGCACCTGAAAAGCGTCCGGCGGACCGCCGGCTTCGCGCCACAGTTGTGCCAGTGCCAATGCTGAGAGGGGCGATTGTTCTGCCGGTTTCAGGATCACCGTACAGCCTGCGGCCAGTGCTGGGGCTACTTTGCGCGCAACCATGGCAATTGGGAAATTCCAGGGTGTGATGGCGTAAACAATACCCGAAGGCTGTTTGAGGGTATGGAGCCGTTTATGGGGGAATTGGCTGGGGATGGACTCGCCACCGATGCGTTTGGCTTCCTCTGCATACCATTCGACCATGCTGCCGCCATAACGCACTTCACCCACCGATTCCGTGATGGGTTTTCCCATTTCGAGGGTCATCAAGCGGGCAAGCTGAGGTTCATTATGGGCGATCAATGCATGCCAGCGCTTCATGATGGCCGCACGCTGGTAGGCAGTGGTCTGCTTCCAGGTTTTGAACGCCTGCCCCGAAGCTTCGAGCGCCTGCCGCGCCTGCTCTTCACCACAATCAGGCACGGATGCGACGATATGCCCGTCAATAGGGCTGACGACCTCGAATGTGGTGCTGGCGGGTATCGCCCTATCGAGAATCGGCTCCAGGTAGCTGGACATTTCCGTAGAAATCATGATTGGATCGCCTCCTAAGCGGGGATGGGGTGAACATCCCTAAGTTTACTACAACACTTTCGCCGATATGCCCCCCACTCAAAGAAAGCCAATCTTGTGTGATACGGACATCATCGTCATCAGAGCCATAGCTGCAACCATCATCTGGGAGTAGCTACCCCATGATTTCCCGCCCAAAGGCACGGTCTTCCACTGCTTCGATCCCTGGCGTAAAGATGGGGCGTGGGAACACTGGAATCGCAGGTTGTGCCGCAAGCCGCGCTAAAGCGAAGGTCGTGAACCAACGCGAAGCGCGGCGATCCTCGACAGTCAGTCGGTCACAAAGACGGAAAGGGGGCGTAAGGGGCTTACGACAGCGGCAAACACGTGAAGGGGCGAAAGCGGCATGTGCTGGTCGAGACGCTTGGTTTGGTGATGAAGGTGTTACTGATCGAAGGCGACCGCCGGATCGGGACGTCGCCAAACTGCTGGTGATGATTCTGGGACTGCTTCCGGGTTTGAAAAAACTGTGGGCGGACGGCGCGTGTCGGGGGACGCGGGTGGCATGGGTAAGGCAGCATCGTCGGCTTGAATCGGGGATTGTCGAGCGCGACCCAGCAACCCTAGGTTTCGTCGCACTCCCGCGTGGTTGGGCGATTGAGCGTACCTTTGCCTGGCTGAGTCATTGTCGTCGCTTAAGCAGCAATTACGAGTATTCCCCAGATCCGTGAGGCTCTCGTCTTTGTCGCCATGATTCGCTTGATGGCACGTCGTTTCGCTGGTTCGTCCTAACTCCTCTACGGGTCTCCTGGAATAGAATACAAAAACAGGCCGGATGACGTTCATCTGGCCTGTTTGGTATGCCTGATCGGTATGGTGTCGAACGGTGTTAGTTGAGGACAATCTCGCGGGTGGTGGGTTCATAGGCGCAGAAAGGCTCTTCTGCCAGGTAGTTGCCAGTCATGCCGTAAGCGCGCGCACGGCAGCCGCTGCACAGCGACTTAAACTGGCAGACGCCGCATTTGCCTTCAAGCAGGTCCGGGTTGCGCAGTTCGGCGAATAACTCGCTGTTTTGCCAGATGTCCCCAAAGGCCTGCTGCCGGACATTGCCCGCTTCAATCGGCAGGTAGCCGCAGGGGAATACCTCACCTCGGTGCGATATAAAACAAACTCCTGTTCCAGCCAGGCAGCCTTTGGTGGCGGCGTGCATCTGTCCATGCGGATGGCCGTTGATTTGCCGGTCGTGGCTGGCGGGCAGGCTGCGTTCGATGCCGCTGCGTTTATCGGCTGCGCGGCGCATGCGCATCACCCGGAAGTAGTGCGGTGCACAGGTTGCTTTCAACTGCAAATCCGGTTCCGACTGTTCCAGATCGTACATCCAGTTGAGTACCTGCTCGTATTCCTGAGCAGTAATCATCTGCTCTTCAGCGATTTCCACGCCGCAGCCGACGGGCACGAGCAAAAACAGGTGCAGGCCGACGGCGTCGAGGTCCTTGGCGAGTTGGAGCATGGCATTCAACTGGGTCTTATTATGGTTGGCGACGGTCGTATTGATCTGGACCGGCAGGCCGACGGACCGCAGCGCTTTGAAACCGCGGATGGTCGCTTCGAACGAACCAGCCAGCCCACGAAAAGCATCATGAGTGGCGGCATCTGCGCCGTCGAAGGAGATGCTGACGCGCTTGACGCCGCTGGCCTTGATTTGAGCCGCGACTGCATCATCCACCAGGGTGCCGTTAGTCGCCAGCGCGACCGGTAAACCTGCGTCTGTGGCATAGCGGGCGATCTCAAAAATGTCGGGCCGGAACAGAGGTTCTCCACCTGAGAGCACAAAAACCGGCTTACCTACCTCCGCCACCTGATCGACGAGCTGGAATGCTTCTTGTGTTGATAGGTCCTGTGGGGTAAGCTGGTCGGCAAGCGTAACCCGGCGGCAGTGAATGCAGCGAAGATTACAACCGGCAGTGGTTTCCCAGAATATCAAACGAGGGGGTGGATAATCCATATCTCTGGCCTCCCGAGCCATAAGCAAACCGGTGTCCGGTTGCGGAAACTAAAGTCATGATACCGTGCGGCTGGAGGCGGCAGTAGTGATATTTGTGACGGGGATAAGTGACTGTCGTCATGGGAATATCTGTGGCATTTGGTGATGATAATTGTGTAAGATTGAGTACAATTTATAAACTGCTGGTGGGATCAAGGGCTGATTGCCATCGGCGAAGTGCAGTCCCAGACCCTCGAAAAATATTTATTAGGTTGAATAGATGCTTCAGAATATACGCAAACGCATTGGTCGGCTGACAGCGGCGGTACCTCGTAATGTGCTTCTCACCCTGGTGGTAGGGGGCCTTTTCTTCGGTGCTTTCTTACTGGCGGCTCCCCCCGTATGGGAGTACACCAATTCCCCATCGTTTTGCGGTACCACATGTCATACCATGCCACCCGAGTTCACGACCTACCTGGCTTCACCTCATGCCCGGGTATTATGTGTGGACTGTCATATCGGGCGCGATCTGATCGCAGTTCAGTTGTTCCGCAAATCTGCCCATCTCCGTTTCATCGCCGATACGCTGCTTCAGAATTATGAGTATCCCATTCGGGCAGGTGAGCTGCGCCCGGCGCGGGAAACCTGCGAACGCTGTCACTTTCCAGAAAAATTCTCCGACGACAGCCTGCGTGTCATTCATACGTCCGAAAATGACCGGGACAATTCATCCTACGATACCTATCTGGTCATGCACACCGGCGGCGGCTCGCAGCGCGAGGGCCTGGGACGCGGCATCCACTGGCACATCGAAAACCGTATCACCTATGTGGCGCTGGATGCTCTGGAACAGGAAATCCCCTGGGTGCGTGTGGAAAATGCCGACGGCAGCGTGGACGAGTATGCGGCCATCAATTCGCCGGTGGACAGCACCAATGTGGATCAGTACGCGATCCACGAAATGGACTGCATGACCTGCCATAACCGGATTTCGCATCTCATCGAACCGGCGTACCGGGCGGTTGACGAGGCGCTGGCCCGTGGCGACGTGTCGCGCGATATTCCCTTTATTCGCACCCGTGGTGTGGAACTGCTCGATACTGCGTATAACACAATTGATGACGCGAAAGCGTCAATTGCGTCGCTCGACGCCTATTACCGCGATAATTACCCTGACTTCTATGGAGACGGCGCGGAAAAGGTCAGCCAGGCCGTAGATGTACTGACTCAGATTTACGAGGACAGTAATTATCCTGAGCAGTTGTTGAACTGGACCACGCATCCCAATAATGTGGGTCATCGGGATTCGCCTGGGTGTTTCCGCTGTCACGATGGAGAGCATTTTAATGCGGATGGGGAAGCGATCCGGCTGGAATGCAACCTGTGCCATACCATCCCCAAGATCGTGCGCCCGGATGATATCGAACCGCTGCTGCCTTTGACCACCGGCCTGGAACCATCCTCCCATCTCGACTCGTCGTGGATCAACCGCCATCACAACCTCATGGACGCAACCTGCGCCAACTGTCATGACACCACCAATGCGGGTGGGTCGGATAACAGCAGCTTCTGTTCGAACAGCGCCTGTCACGGGTCAGGATGGAAATATGCCGGGTTTGATGCGCCCGGCCTGGCACTGGTCCTGGGGCTGAATCAGCCCGTTCAGAAACCGCTGCTGGAAGACTTCGATGGCGAGCCGACCTATGCGATTTTGCAACCCTTATTTGTGCAGATATGCGGCGGCTGTCATGGGGCGCGGCCCTCGAAAGGGCTGGCCCTGACGGATTACGACAGCTTAATGACCGGCAGCGACAGCGGCCCGGTCGTCGTGCCAGGAACATCGACCGACAGCCTGATGATCCAGAAGCTGACTGCCGGCCATTTCGCCCGCCTGACGTCGCACCAGATGGAACTGCTGGCCCGCTGGATTGACGCTGGTGCGCCCGCTTCGTGACGCACAGTGAGAGCGAAAGCCCAAGCGAAACATAAAACCCCGCCTGGTGTGCGGGGTTTTCGATTCGAATGCTCGTCTGCGGCTCAGGATTTGGGCTGGAGCGATTGCAGCCAGGCCCACAGGTGCAGCAGATACCCATCTGGAATTTCTTCACGGCCAATGGCAGGCATCTGGTCACGACCACTGCGGACGATCTGATAGAAGTCGTCGAAATTCATCGTCAGTCCTCGCAGCGCGGGTACGCCCGAACCGCCGCTGGCGTCATCCCCATGACAGCGGGCGCAGCGGATCGTGGGCCACAGTGCCGCCCCAACTGCGGGATCGGCGGATGCCGGCGTGACCTGCGGCGCATAGACGACCACATCCTGGCGAGGAACCGTCGTGATGGCGGTTTGCTCAAACGTGATGAACCAGATCAGCCCGGCGACGAGGAAGGTGCTGATCACCAGCGCAAACGGCCAGAAATAAAGCCGATTTTTGACGACCACCTCTTGCGGAAAAACCACGGGCTTACGGCCTTCCTCGATAGCTTCCAATTCTTCCGCATGTTCTTCCTCCATCGCCTCACGCGAGATCTTGCCGGTGAACATGCTGCGATTGAAGCGTTTCAGGTGCACGTTGTACATGTGCCAGATGACAATCGCGAGGACCGCAAGCAGGGCTTCGCCCCCATGCGCCGCCCGAGCTGAAGGGATGGCTTCACCGGGCAGGAAGCGCGTGGTCGCAATCGGATTCCAGAGCATGAAGCCTGTGAGAACCATGACCAGGGTGCCCCAGACGACCGCCAGATATTCCGCTTTTTCGCCAAAATTAAAGCGGGGCAGGTGAGGATGTTCCGCCTTCAGGCCGAGGTTAAACAAGATCCAGTCTCGCAGATCCCACAGGTCGCGCAGGGTGGGGATCATCGTCGCGCGCTGACCGAGGACGAACAGCTTGTAGGTGATGACCCCGCCGTGATAGATGGCTTCCGCCATCAACAGCGTCGCCAGGAAGCGATGGATGATGCGGACGCTCTCGATCCCGCCCAGTGCCGTGATCATCGACTGTGCCCACGCCTCCGCCGAGAACTTCTGGGGCAAACCCGTCAGGGCCAGGCCGGTAAAACTCACCAGCAGGACGATGTGCTCGAACCGCTGGGCCGGTGTAAACCGGGAATACTGTTTTCGCTCAGTCATTTGCGCCATAACTCAGTGTCCTGATTTCGATTTGCCGAACAGCCGCTGGCGAATGCGCCGAAAGATATCCGTGAAAACCAGAAGGATGAAGCCGCCGACGACGCCGGGGATGAGCAGCGCGTAAAAGGTGTTGACCGTGAACAGGAGCGGAGTCGATTGGAGCGACGGCGGATAGTGGCCGATCCAGGCATCCGGGAAATTGGTGGTGGCGTTTGGATGGCACTTCTGGCAGGTGATGAGCAGATTGGCCCGGATCGCTTCCGCGCTGCCCTGGTCCTCCACCGAAACAATGTTGTGGACGCCGTGACAGTCAAAACAGACGGCTTTGTTGGTGGCGACATTGGGATCTTCGCGTTCGAAAAGGGCGACGGTGGTCCCATGGAAATCTGTCAGGTAGGTGTCAAAGACGTGGGTGCTGATGTCATACTTATTCATCAGATCGGCGTTGGCGTGGCACTGCGCACAGATGAGCGGTGAATTCGTGCGGAATTCGGCAGTGGTCGGGTTCTCGATGTTATGAACGCCGTGACAGTCAATGCAGGTGGGCACATCCGGGTTGCTGTCCTCGACCAGGGCCGAGCCGTGCACGCTCTCGCGATACTGCTCGAAAATCACGCCATGACATTTGCCGCAGGTAAACGAGATGCGCTGCCGGGGTTCGTCTTGCGGCTGGATGTCATGTCCCCCATGACAATCGACACAGGTGGCCGCTTCCAGGTGCCCGTTGCGCAGGGCTTCACCGTGGACGCTGTCCTGGGCGTGCGTGTACTGGTCTTCATGGCAGTCACGGCAGGTGGCGTAGCGTTCCAGCTGGAATTCGCGCACCGTCTGTGCTGCGGGGACCGTATGGGGGAAGCGCTGACCGACATGACAGTCCACGCAGTTCAAAGCACCTTCAGGATTGGCCTCACCGTGCACGGAGTCATGAAGGAGCGTTGGATCGACGTACAGCGACAGCGTTTCGCCGCTCGGCAGCTCCCAGACGCGGTCCGGCTCCTGATGGCAGAGCAGGCAGTAGGCATTCGAGAGGTCGGGTTCGCCCTCCTGCTGGGTTGGCTCGTCCTGAACAGCGGGCGCAGCGTAGCTCACGTGCAGGCCCGTCCCAGCCCAAACGAGGCCGCAGCCGGAGACGATCAGAAAAACCGCAAACCACTTCCAGAAGATCGGTTTTCTGCTCATCAAGTTACGCCCCCTGTGTGTCACGATTGCGGAAAAACGCCACGGCAGCGATGGCAAGGAAGATCACGATTGCAGCAATGACCAAAATGGTCACGGGTCGGATGCCGCTGGCAACTGTCGATCCCGCCACCCGAGGCTCTGACAGGGCAGTGGCGGGGGTTGCGGTGGGTGCCGGTGCTTCGGTTGGCTGGGCAACGACGCCTGGCGCGCTGAGCTGGGCGACCGTTTGTTCCGCGACAGTGAGCAGATGCTCGGTGTAGGTGTAGTTGTGGACTCCCATGCTCCCATCGTTCTGAACGAATGCGAGCGCGTTCGCGGCGCGCTGATAACTCGCGGCAGCGTCGGAGTCGGCTTCCGGTTCCGCAAGCGCGTCCAACTGCTGGCGAGCGGATGTCAGCCGGGTGCGCACGGCGTTCTGTGTGTCGTCGATAAGCGATTGAAGATCAGCAGCGCTCAGATCGGTGTGGCAGGCTCCACACGAACTGGTTTGCCCAGCTTCGGCCTCGGCGGGCAGCACCAGCTTCATGGTATGGCTGCGACGGCTGCCGATTTCGGTGATGGGTACATCCGGCATGTGGCACGATACGCAGCGCGGGCCATCCTCTGCGCTGAAATGAACGCCGGCGACGCCTGAAACGCCATCAATCAATGCGTCACCTTCGAACATCTGGCGAACCGGATGGTGAAGGTCCGGGGCGGCAGGGTTGTCGGTGTGGCAGGTTGTGCAGACCGTATAGGGATCGTCGGTCAACATGGCGGGTTGATCCGTTCCACCATGCGGGGAATGACAGGACACGCAGGTGACGCCGAACTGGGCTGTTTCCAGTGCGGCGGGTTCCGGCGGGCTGTCGCCTTCGAGATCCCCATTTTCAAAAAGCGCATTCATGATTTGCGTCAGATGGTCATCAGCGCTGTGGCACTGCAAGCAGGCAGACTCGGCCTGGTCGCTGCTCTGCATGGTGTCGAGCGCACGGGCATGTGCGGACAGCGACCATTCATTGAACTGCATATTCTGCCGCCGGGCATGGCCCGATGACCACCAGTAGCTGCTGTCGTCGGTACCGGCAAGCTGGAAGCCATTTTCGTCCAGCAGCGGCTGACCGGGGAGATAATGAGTCGGGTAGGGGTGCACACCGTCCGCATCCATGCCCCGGCTGTGACACTGACCACAAACCTGCGAGTCTGGGGTCAGGACGATGGCCGCGCGGATGGCCGCAAGTTCTTCTTCGTCGATGCTGCCCCCGGCATCATCGGCTGTATCGGCATGTAAGCTGCCCGGGCCGTGACAGGACTCGCATTGGATGCCTTCGGCTTCCCAGGCATAATCATCTACATTCAAGCCCAGAGTGTGACAACCTGCGCAGTTCGGGCCAAACTGATAGGCATCGTCGGGCCAGTCGGCAGCGAGTTCGAGCGGCTCCCACTGCTGCTGCTGAACATTCCACTCGGCAGGCAGCACCAGATACTGATCGCGATCGACTTCGTAAAGATACGCCTGGGCATGGGTTCCAACCCCCAGCGTGAAGGCGATGTCGTCCACCGCAAACGGCCTGGCTTCGTCGCTTCCGGGCAGCTTGACCATGCGCACGTCTTCGCCAGTGTCAAAATCGCCGACGATGACCCCGGCATCATCGCTTGGGTCCTGCATCGTCAGCGCGTGAGCCGTATCGCGAAACGAGCGGTTGACATCATTGTGACAGTCGCGGCACTCGCGCGTCCCAATGTATTCGCGCTCATCGTCTTGCGCCACCGCAGTCTGGCTCAGGATCAGGATTGCCAGGAGAAGCCCTATGCTATATGCCAGTCGATACCTGAAATGACGCATACGCTCTTGCCTTGTGACAGGAAAGCAGAATAGGTGAATGGTTCCTTCGTGTATTTTGATTTATAACACGGTTGGTTTTTGAGGCCAAGTCTTCTGGTGTCAAAGTTGCATCATTGTGGCTTATAGACTGGACCCTGTAAATCATCCTTGAGGATGATTCTCAATCGATAAACCCGTTGCTTACCGCCCACAGGACTGCCTGGGTACGATCCTCGACCTGGAGTTTTTCAAGGATATGGTGGATATGAGTCTTGACGGTCGTGACGCTGACGTGCAGCTCATCCGCGATGTCCGCATTGCTCCGGCCCTGAACCAAGAGTTGCAGGACTTCACGTTCCCGGTTAGAGAGGTATTCGATCAAGGTTTGTTCGCTGTCGAGCGCTGGGATTCCGGCGGCGCGCGGAGACTGAAACTGAGTGCGCTCGCCCTGAGCCACAGCGCGGATGGCGCGCTCGATTTCTTCCGGTTCCGTTTCTTTGGATAAGAACCCTGCCGCACCACCCTGAATGGCGCGGGTCAGATAACTGGGGTTGGCATAGGTCGTGAGGATGATGACATTGGTGTGCGGGGAAGCGGCGCAGATGCGCGACAGGCATTCCAGGCCATCGCCATTTCGCATACGGATGTCCAGCAGCATGACATCCGGCTGAAGGGTGTGGGCCAGTTCGATGGCCTCATGGCCGCAGGTCCCTTCGCCGACGACAAACATGTCGGGACCATCCAGCAGGCTGCGCAGCCCTTCACGGACAATAGAATGATCATCGACAATGACGATGCGTATAGCCGCAGTTCTTGCCATAGTCATGAGACTGCTTCCTCCTCCTTCCAGGGCAGCCAGATGCTCACAATGGTGCCATGATCCGGCTGACTCTCGATCGTGCAAGTGCCTTCGAGCAGACTCGCACGTTCCTGCATCGTTGTTAACCCAAAACTGCGTCTTTCAACAGTAACAGACTGAGGGTCAAATCCCTGACCATTGTCACTCACGATCAGTCTGAGGCCGCTGTGATTGCGCAGACAGACACCGATGCGTGATGCATCGGCATGTTTGCGGGCATTGTTCAGCGCCTCCTGAGCAATCCGATAAAGGGTCACGCTCAGTGTCCGGTCCGGTTCGCAGGGGAGGGCACAGATGTCCACCTCAATGTCCCATCCGGCAGCAGCAGCCGTGGTTTCGGCCAGTTCCTTGAGCGCTGCGACCAGACCCAGATCATCCAGCACGGTTGGGTGCAGACCCTCGATGATTCGGCGGCCCTCGACAATCGCTTCACTCAGCACGTCGCAGCCGCGCTTCAGGCTCTCCGAGTCGGTTCCCGAATCGCCATTGTGACTGCGCCGCGAGTTGAGCAGGTGGAAGCGCGCACCGACCATCTGCTGCAATAGCCCGTCATGAAGGTCGTAGGCGACCAGCTTGCGCTCTTCCTCCTGGGCATTGATCAACTGCTCGATCAGGGAACGCTGCTGAAGCCGCTTACGCTCCAGTTCAGCCGCCATGTCGTAAAAGGCCGCCGTGAGCGCGCCAATTTCGTCTTGCGGCAGCACGGGCGGCGGTTCGGTGGGCGGCAGGCCGCGCCCAAACGACTCGACGGCACGCTGAAGGTTGCGCAGCGGGTTGAGGATGTGATCGCTCGCCAGCAGCGCCAGGGCCAGGGCCGTGACCAGCGCACCGGCATAGAACAGCAGCGCGGTAGTGTGAAACGCCGCGATGTCCGCGAAAATAACCTCTTTGGGAATATCGTGCAGAATGACCCAGAAATGCTGGTTATCCGCAGCGACCGGATAGATGGTGTTATAGGCCAGCACCTGGGTTTCGGTTTCGATGATGCCAAAGCCGCCTGACAGGACGGCCTGCGCATCAGGATACACAGCCCGCAGATTAGCGAATGCCTCCGGCGCATCCGCATCTGTAGGCTGAAGATAGCGTTCCGAGTAAAGCAGGAATCTGCCGCCCTGATCGACCAGGGACCACGAGTCGGCGCTGTTCTCTTCGGTGGTGAGCGAGTCGAAGACTTCGGAGGCATACAGGCTGGTGATAATCGAATCCGCGCTGTTGGGTAATTTCAGGCCATAATGAATGACCGGGACCACCGAAGTCTGATCGGCATTCGGAACCCGCGCGAGATCGAGCGATGACGCAAAGATTTCGCCTGGCGAGAGTGCGGCCACCTTCTGAAACGGTGCCCAATCCTGAAGCGGCAGCAGTTGTTCCACCGGGATAATGTTGGGGCCGTTTTCGTCCGAGTCGACCCGGACGATCTCGCGGCCTTCCGCATTCACAAAACTGATCCGGTAGTAGATGAGGTTAGTCGCGGCGAAGATGGCAAAATCGTGGGCAACGGCTTCTCGCAGAAAATTGGCATCCATCTCGCCGGCTGCGATCGTCTGACGCAGCATTTGAAGGCTGCGCAAATTGCCGAGGGATTGCAGGTTATCGTAGGCGGACTCGAGCGTGTTGACGACCTGCTGCGCTTGCCAGTGAACTTCGCGGGTGGCGCGTGCGAAGGCACTTTCCTTAAGCGCCTGGGTCACGAAAAAGTGACCGTAGAGACCGATGCCAACCAGGGGTAACAGGACGACGACAAAAAAGACCAGAATAAGTCTTGCCTGTAAACCACGAGGAAGATACCTCTGCAAATTGGTCACCGGTACTCCGCACTGCTTAAGGGTCGGAAAGGAGAATCCTTCTCATTATGCGGCAAATCGACATAGACGCTGTGATGCGATCTGCATCAGGTGAAGTATATCACGACTGGGATGTAACAATCGTCCGGCGGCATGGATGCGATGGTCAGCGTGTACTATTGTTGGATGCCATCCCCGGCTCGGTGCGGTACAATCCACGCGGAAAATAGATGGGGCATGGAGATTTTTCATGGCAGACAACATTCTTGTTTTTGTCGGCACCTATACGACCCGCGTTCCGCACACGCGCAGCATCAGCGACGGTCTGTATGCGTACCGACTGGATATGTCCAGCGGGGCATTGAGCTTCGCCTCCAAGTATTCCGGCATCGACAATCCGTCCTATCTGGCGGTTGACCCCGGACAGCGTTATCTATATGCGGTGAGTGAGGTCGCAAACAGTGAGGGGCGCTCTGGGGGAGCGCTGAATGCCTTTCGTATTCACCCAGAGGATGGTGCACTGACGCTGCTGAACGGGCAGTCGTCGCATGGGGTCGGGCCGTGTCATGTCTGGGTTGACCACAGCGGGGAATGGGTGATGGTGGCGAATTACGGCTCCGGTTCAGCGGCGGTCTACCCGGTCAATGCGGATGGCAGCCTGGCCGAAGCCAGTGACACCGTCCAGCACAGTGGCTCAGGTGTCAACCCACAGCGGCAGGAAGGGCCTCATGCACACTGCATCATGACTGACCCGACCGGCGATTACGTCCTGATCTCGGACCTGGGCCTGGATAAGGTCATGGTGTATCACTTTGACCGGCACACCGGCAAACTGACAGCGGGTACGCCCGGACAGGTCACCCCGGGGCAGGGGCCGCGTCATCTCGATTTCCACCCATCAGGCCGCTACTGTTTCCTGATCAACGAAATGGGCTGCACGATTACGGTTTTTGCGTATGAGGCCGGGAAGCTGCGCGAAGTGCAAAACATTTCCACCGTGCCGGATGGTTTTGTGGATGAAAACACGACCACAGCGGCGATCCATGTTTCCCCCGATGGCCGATTCGTCTACGGCTCGAATCGAGGCCATGACAGCATCGCCATGTTTGCCTTTGACACGGCGGCAGGCCAACTGACCGCGCTCGGTCATGTATCGACCCAGGGGAATACGCCGCGGGATTTCATGATCGATCCGACCGGCACATTCCTGCTGGCGGCTAATCAGGACAGCAATACGATTGTCACGTTTCGCATTGACTCGGCCAGCGGGCGTCTGACACCAACCGGACATGTCGCGCAGGTGCCAACGGCGGTATGTCTGAAAGCATTCAGGTCGTAGTAAATGGAGTGATCGGCTGGAATACTTCCGCGCGGTATGGCAACCTGTTCCAGCAGCTTTCGTGGATCGGTCTGTCTAGGCTACGTTGACATTTGGGGAATTAGCCTATTTTGCCCTCACCCTTGTATCTTGAGGATGGAGGCGAAACGTCAACAGAACCTAGACGGAGTACATTTCCTGAGTCTGGAAGACGGCGGGGTTGCTGCTACGCCGTGTGGTCTGGTGTACCTGCTGGCGGCGGTAGCGCAGATACAGCACCAGCATCGCCAGCGCGGTCACCGTGTAAAAGCTGTGCAGTAGCCAGATGGGTCCAAACGGCAGGCTGAGGATGTAGACCCAGTGGATGATGTTGCCCAGGTTGGTCAGGGTGAGATTGGCCGGGCTGTACGACGAGAGATCGCGGGTTCGCAGGGCCTTGACCAGCATGGGGACATTGCCAGCAGCAAAAAGCACCGTCGAGATCGTGCCCGCCAGCAGTGCCAGTGTGTCGTAATTCATGATTGGGCCTCTTTTCAGTGCTTTTGGCTGCCCGTGAGCGATATGCGGCTTACGTCATGATCAGGTCTTCGCGGGCCGAATGACGCACTCCGGCGAACAGATCATGTGCTGGCTGGCGGCCACCATTGACGAAGCTGAATACACGATAGTCGCTGCCCTGGCCCCATAACGGTGCATGGGTTACCTCCGGCAGTAGGACCAGGCCTTCGTAACCGGGCAGCTGTGAGCGATGGCACTGCACGGCCTGCCAGACCTGACTCCAGTATGGGCGGCTGTCGATGCGAGTCGTGATGGCCCACTCAGGCCAGGCTACCGCTCTCCGTTCCACGCCTGCTCATAGGTGTGGTCCTCGGGGCGGATCAGGTCACCTTTAAATTCTCTCCAGGGCGGCAATGATGTCCGCCGACAGGGAGCGCACTTCCTCGTGCTGAGTCATGATCTTCAGATCAGCCATTTGGTTTTTCCTGATTCCGGTTTAAACATGTCAGGCCAGTGTCCGTATTTCCGAGCCGTACACGGGCATGTGTGCGGCCTGACTGCCGAAACGTGCGATTTGCAGGCTCTGGACCTGCTTGTGATGGAAGGCCTGCTCCAGGATGAAATCTTCGAGGGTGGCTGTTTCGCCGTTCCACGGCAGCAGCCCGCCCTGATGCAGCTCCTGCGGCGGAATGCGGATCAGCAGATTGACATTTTCGTAGTAGGCTGCCTCATATTCCGCCAGAATCTGAGCCACCGTCAAAGAGCGGCGGCGTGCCACCTCTGCCTGATCGAAGGTCTGCTGATCCCGCAGCCAGCGATCCAGCGTGGGGGCCGGGCCATGACAGAAGGTGGAATACAGCGTTTCCAGCAGGACATGCTCGCGGGATGCGAGATGCGCGACGATGTCTTTGGCCGACCACTGCTGGTCCGATCCGGGCTGCTCCCATGCCTCAGCAGGTAGATCGCCGATGGTGTCCATCACCATCTGATGGCCGTGCTCCAGAATATCCAGTGCGTTCATGATGGTTTCCTCCTGCATGATGACCGCGCAAGATTACAGACTTTATGGTAGGAGAAAAGCGCATCGAAAGCGCCTAGTGGTCGCAGAGAAATGGAATCGGGTGCGGCAATCAGGGGCTAGAGGATTCCCTGTTTGCGGTAGGAGTCGAGGCTGGCCTTATCCAGATTCAGGCGTTCGCGCAGAATTTCGTCGGTATGCTGGCCGAGCAGAGGCGGCGCGTGGCGGATGGTAGGCGGCGTTGTGGACAGCTTTGCGGCTGGCCCAACCATGTCGATGGGCGTGCCATCGGCCAGGGCAACCGGCTGAACCAGGCCGCGCGCCCGGATGTGGGGATTTTCCAGCGCCGACGGGATGTCTTCAATCGGCCCCGCAGGTACCCCCACCGCCAGCAGCAGATCGATCCATTCGCGGGCTGGTTTCTGGCGGAGAATGGGGGCCATCCGGCGGATCAGGGCTGCGCGATGGGCGACCCGCGCCGGGTTGCTGGCGAAGTGTGGATCGGCGACCATGTCCGGCAGGCCGAGCAGGGTGCAGACCTGAACGAACTGGGCGTCATTGCCCACGGCGAGAATGAACGGTTTGTCAGCGGCCTGAAAAACCTCGTAGGGGACGATGTTGGGATGCGCGTTCCCGTAGCGCGACGGGGCATCATGCGACACCAGATAGCCGCTGGCGATGTTGACCAGCGCGGCGATCTGTGAGTCAAGCAGGGCGATGTCGATGAATTGGCCTTCGCCGCTGCGTGCGCGATGATAGACCGCTGCCTGGATCGCATTGGCCGCGGTTAACCCGGTAATGACATCGGAGATGGCGACGCCGACCTTATACGGCTCACCGTCCGCCGGGCCGGTGATGGACATCAACCCGCTCTGACCCTGAATCACGAAGTCATAGCCGGGCTGGTGGGCCAGCGGACTGTCCTGTCCATAGCCGGTGATGCTGCAATAAATCAAGCGGGGGTGGACGGCGTGGAGGGCCTCATAATCCAGACCGTAGCCGCGCATCTGCCCAACTTTGAAGTTTTCGATGAGGATGTCGCTGGTCAGGGCCAACTGGTGGGCGACGGCCTGACCTTCCGCCGTTTGCAGGTTGAGCGTCAGGCTGCGCTTGTTGCGGTTGACGCTCCAGAAATAGGCACTTCGTTTTTGAGCCGGGTCTCCGACCCAGGGCGGCCCCCACTGGCGGGTGTCGTCGCCTGTGCCGGGGCGTTCGACCTTGATGACCTCCGCGCCGTAATCCGCCAGCAGCATGCTACAGAATGGCCCGGCCAGAACGCGGGTAAAATCGAGCACGCGCAAATCATCCAGTGCCTGCATCGAGCGAATGTCCTTGATTGCCTGTTCCCCCAGGTTGGCTCGGTTGGCGAGTGCCTCAGACCTGAACCAGCACCGCCCAGTAGCCTTCCTCGGTGGGCGTCAGCAGCGGCAAATAGCGCTCCTCATGCAGCGGCGGCGCGGATTGGGCCGATAACCAGCGGTTGGCGCGAATGTCCAGCCAGCGGATCGAGGGTTCCTTCTGGGCCGCGGAAATATCCAACAGGATGCTGCCGCCATCCGGGAAGAACACCGCGTACTCGACTCCCGGGTTGGCGATGCAGTAGGCCTCGTTGTAACTGCGCTGTTCGAGGAGATCGTTGTGCGGCGCGCAGTTGAAGATGGTCATGTCGCCGGTGAGCATGCGCATCGATCGGAGGTGCGCCTGGGCGATCTGGCTGAGGCCCAACCCAGATGGTGGACGATGAAACCGTGATGCTGCCAAACCGCCGAAGATGTTGCGCCAGAAGCGCTCCTGAGCATCGCGGGTGGAGCCGTAACGCCCACTGTTCGCACCATAGATTTTAACGCTGTTGATCGGGCGGGGGCGGCCTGACGCGATCAGCCGCTGCCGGATCGACTCGATGCGCTGCCAATGCTCATGAGCGGGCTGGTGATTATTCTGCGAAATATCCACAAACGCATACAGGTCAGGGTAATCGAAGGTGGCGTTGTGCTGCGGGTCAGCGAGATCCCAGGCGTCCCACATTTCCGTCAGATAAACATCGACACCTGCCTGATCCGCCTGTTTCTGGATGTACCTGGCCCAGTACCCGCCCCATTCCGGCGATTCGTTGGTTTCATTGTCCATGCAGTAGAGCACGTTGCCATGCGGCAGGGCAATCGACACCATCTGATCGACCTGGGAATTTTGGAAGGTGAGAAGCTGCTCGTTGTTTTCGAGCGCCGGAACCGACCGGAAAAAAGCACTCTCGCGCTGGCCGGGGTGGGTGTCGATGGCCTCCGCCAGGCCGGTCGCTGCTGCGTTGTAATTGACATTGTTCCGGGGATTAAAGGGATTGTCCTGCCAGGGCGCGCGGGCGAAGTCGAAACGATCCCACAGCTCGATCTGGGCGATAATGTCGCGCTGCTCGGTCAGATCCAGAAAATGCTCGAAGCGCCGCCAGTAGGCATCACCCGGCAGGGTCAGGTCGTAGCGCCCGGTGCGCGCATCCTGGGCGAACGGCCAGACATTGCCTTCATCCCGGCTGGACATGGTGCAGCGCACGTAATCGCCACCCGCCGCTTTGATCTGGTCGAGGTGTTCTTCGAGATAGGGAATCTGAAAAAGGTTATCCTCGATACTGCCGCCCAACAGCAGCGCCGGCTGTCCCCGGTACTGCCAGTAAAAGGGATTCGCGGTATAGGGACGAATGCGCATCTCGGTACTGCTCATGACTGCTACCCTTCGCGCCTGGCGCAACTAGAGGTCCTGGGGAACCTGAAACCAACCGCGCCCGGCACGCACGGCGTCGATGATTTCCTGGAACATCCAGCCCTCGCGAAAAGTCTGGTAGGCCGCCGAACCTTCGCCGCGAATGTCGGCCACAAACTCGCGTGCCAGTTGGGTCCAGTTGCGCTGCGTATCGTCGTCAATGGCGGGCAGCGCGTCGGTGATATGCGCGGGCAGCGGGATCGCCTGCCATGTGCCGCCGCGAGGACAGCGCATCAGCGGACCCTGGGCGTAACTGCCGGAAATGTAAAGAGCCGCCTCGCTGCCATAAAAGGCGACATAATCTTCCTGATAGCGCGGCTGCAATCCGCTGTGTTTGAACAGAGCCGAGACCGGCTGCGTGGTACGAGGCCCCGGCTGCATGTGCGCCAGGACAGTATAGGACCATTCGGCATCGCCTTCAGCCCACGCCGCTCCCTCAAGCTGATTGGCGGCAGGCGCAAAACGCTCCCGCTCCCGGAAATCATGCACGCCATGCACGATAGGCGCGCGCGGCAGATCGTTGCGGGTTTCGCCATTGACCGCCAGAACCTGCCCGTCGAGCACATGAAGCACAATCGCCAGCTTGTGTGTGAAATTGTTGTTGAGCCGCCCGCCGCCCTGATCCATGCGATGCGACCAGCCGAAGGGAATGAGCGGGTTCAGATTGTAGTGCGAGATACATTCGACCTCCTGCGGCTCACCGATGGACCCGGAAGCGATCAATTCCTTCGCCAGCAGAGCATGCGGCTGGTAGCGGTAGGACGTAGCATAGGCCGTCTTCACGCCGCGCTCGATGGCCTTCTGGTACAGGTGCTTCGCTTCAGCGGCGGTCACTGCCAGCGGCTTGTCACAGTAGACGTGACAGCCCATCGCCAGCGCCTCCAGGATGGGGCCGTAATGCGCACCGCCGGGCGTGCCAATCGCCACAATGTCCGGCTGAAGATCGCGCAGCGCCTGAGTCCAATCGGTAGAGGCATAGGGGATGGTGAGTTCGGCGGCGACCTGCTGAACGACTTCCGGCGTGCGGCTGACCATCCCGACGATCTCGACCCCGGCATCCCGTAAGGCCAGGGTGTGCCCCTGACCTGCAAAACCTGACCCCTGGATTAACGCGCGGAGTGTCGCTGCCATCCGGTATCCTTTATGTGTGGAAACTCACCTGACGATGATAGCGTGTTTGCGGCGGCTTGTCGCGAAGTGCGATACCATTTCAGGATATTCGCCGCTCACCAAACCTACATGCAAGAGGTGTTTCCCTGTGAAAAAAATCCTGATTACCGGCGCAGGAGGCCGTGTCGGTCGGGTCGTTGCCGATGGCCTTCGTGTGACCGGTCAATACGAGGTTCTGGCGACTGATGCCCGCCCGGACCCGGATCACGCGATTGAAGCTCTGGATGTGCGGGATGCGGAGTCGCTGGCTTCGCGGTTCGCCGGAGTGGACACGGTCATTCATCTGGCCTGGTATATGCGATCCGATCAGTTTCACGAGCAGATTATCCCGGTCAATATTGCGGGCACCTATCATCTGTACGAGGCGGCACGGCTGAACCGGGTCCGCCGCGTGATCTTTGGCAGTTCGAATCATGCCACCGGCTTTTACCGGTCGGATGAGCCGGTGATGCCAGACATGCCGATGCGCCCGGATTCGCTCTACGGTCTGGGCAAGTGCTGGGGGGAACTGGTGGGGCGGCTGTACGCCGACAAATACGATGTCTCGGCCATCAATGTGCGCATCGGGAACTTTAATGCGGAGAATCAGCCAGGCAGTCTGCGTGCCACCCGTATCTGGATCAGCCACCGCGACATCGTGCAGCTGATGATTCGCTGCATCGAAGCCGACGACGACATCCGCTTTCTGACCCTGTACGGCACGTCGGCCAACACGCGCAGCTACTATCCGATCGACTATCTGGCGGACCTGATCGGCTATCAGCCCCAGGACAACGGCGAACTGTATGTCGAGGAGATTCTGCGCGCAAATCCGCAGGACCTGAGCGATTACGAATTTCAGGGCGGCGGAATGCTGAAACGGGAAGACGGCTAACTCAGCGATTGTGGCGAAACAGGCAGCCATCCCAGTTGAGATGGCTGCTCGATAGAAAATCCGGCGGCGATCCGATCAGCCGGTGACGGTCTCGCCGTTGGACAGGCGCTCGATCAGTTCCTCGACTCGGACCGACTGCGCTGTGGTGAGGGACAGGGATAGGGGTTCGCGTGGATCGCTGTAGGTGCGGTCGATCTGCACCTTCGCACCGGCGTAAAGGACGCTCACAAACGATTCGATCTCGCCCGCCATGACGCTGAGTCCCTCCGCTGTGTTGGGGGCGTTCAGCCGATCGAGAAACATAATCTGTGCCTGGGCATAGTCGAAGGTGATTCCGCTGAGGGTCCGCTCCCCACTGAGCTTCTGACCGGCGACCAGCGCGCGGCGCGAGGCCGTCCGCAGGTTGTCCGCCAGTGTATCAGCCGTTTGCCGCTTGTAGGTGTACATGATGCCGGGTTTGCCATCGCGGGTATCGAGGGCGTAGTCACCTTCATCGCCGATGAGGATGACGCCCGGACCCTGATGGACATGGTCGTAGTTGGCGATATCAATGAGCATACCCTCGACCCATTCCCGCTGAATCCAGCGCTGGAAAATGGGGACGATCTTCGATAAGTCCACGTCCGCCGGTGGGCTGACAAAGAATTTCACACAGAGGCGTTTGGGCAGCATGATTGTTTCCTTTCCTAGCGGACGATGACGCCGTTGATGCGCGCTTCGGCGGCATGGGTCGCTTCGATGAACAACTGCGCTTCCTCGATGGCCCGGTGTGCCGCATGGAGGTCCGGGTTGAGCGGCGGGTTTTCATGGCGATCCAGGAGGAACTGGGCGAACTTGCCCCCGGCAAATTTGTCGAAGAACAGCTTCGTATCGTAGAATCGCGTGCGGAATTCCTGCACGACCGCATCCGGCTCGGTGCCGACGTTGGGATTCTGGGTGCGCACCAGGGCGCGGGCGGCCAGCAGCATCGATTGGTAGGCGCGCTGATCGGCCAGCGACGCGCTGCCTTCATCGAGCGCAACCAGCGCGTCGAAGTGTTCGGACTCCGCCCTGGAGATTTCCATCGAGAACAACGAAACGACCTCACCGGCACACTCGCCGACGCCAATGTCGTCAATCGAATAGGTGCGCGAATCGCCCCAGTCCCGGTAGAACAAGGGGTTTTCCTCATACTCAGGAATTGCGGTGAAGGGGTCGAGGATGGTCTTAACTTCTTTACGCCCCAGACGTGTGACCCACCCCTGGAAGGTTTCCCCGCGCTGGCGCTCCTGCACATAACGATTCGTGATCGTATCCAGCAGGTCGGGGATATTCTTGGCGGGTACTGCGCCGATGGCAAGACCATAGCTTCCGGCGTTTTCGTGCCACTGGCCGCCGAGGACCACCTGGAAATGTGGTACTTTATAGTTTCCGGCCCGGCGGCTGTTGCCGAAGAAGCCGATGTCGGCGACGTGATGCTGGCCGCACGAATTGAAGCAGCCGCTGACCTTGATCCTGAGTTCCTTGATGGCATCGGGCATGGTCGCGTTCTTGACCCCCAGGCGGCGGCGCAGTTCACCGGCCAGGCCGCGTGAGGAGGCGATGCCGAGCTTGCAGGTATCGGTGCCGGGGCAGGAGGTAATATCGACGATCGTCCCGGCCCCGGGATCGCCCAGGCCGATGGCGCGCAGTTCCTCATAAACTGCGGGCAGATCTGCATCCGGTATCCAGCGGAGGACGATGTTCTGCTCGACAGTGGTGCGGACATTATCCCCTACATAACGGCGGGCGACGTCGGCCAGTTGGAACATCTGCCAGGACGTGAGATCGCCGAGCGGCAGGTTGACTGTGACGACGCTGTAACCGGCCTGGCGCTGCGGATAGACGTTGGTTTCCTGCCAGTCGTGGAAGCCTTCCGGCACGGGGGCACCGTTCAGCGAAAAAGCAGGTTTGACGGGGGTTTCCGCATAATCCGCCAGTGTGCCCAGATAGGCGGTCCAGCGGTCGTCGTGCGGCAGTTTTTCACGCTCCTCGAAGACGAGGCGGCGGAATTCCTCGATGCCCAGCTGGGCGACGAGAAACTTGATGC
>JAIOHO010000522.1 GCA_019912905.1 Anaerolineae bacterium | reverse complement strand
TGGTGCGTCGTTATCTGTGGCTGCATGTCAAATGCACCAACTCCCTACACAATACCCGGTTTGTGCTTTTTCCTGCCACCGCTCTTGATGACGTGCTCGATGCCTTATGTTATGCCACTTGAATATGGATAAAGTCGAGTTTAAGGGGTTTGCTTTATCGAGGGTGATCTGCGACTGAACCACTGACCGAACGCGAGCCACAAATCCTGGCTGCTTTCTTTCGGCCTGATAATTTCAATACGCCTTTCATCCAACCCTATGAAAAGGCAATTGAAGAGTTCACCATTCGCTAGATCGATGGGTCATTTTTGCAATCCCGACCAAGACTGTCTATAATCCTGGTGTGCTCATCCTCCTTTTTCTCACCTCAGTACTTCCCGGCGCTCGTTATAAGTCGAACGCGCACTATTAGGATTCCGGTAGGCGGTAACCACCGTTCTACCTCCCCTAAATGACTCAACTGTATATCCACGACTGATTCTCTTAGTGCTGTTTTCTGTATTAAGGAGCGTTCGATTTGAACGGGTTACTGCGTGCCCTGAGGGGCCGTTCATTTGTGTTGGTATGGAGTGGACACTCCATATCACTGCTTGGAGATCGTATTTTTCAAGTCGCGCTGGCGTGGTGGGTGCTGGAAGAAACAGGCTCTGCCGTCGCTATGGGTACACTCTTCATCGTGACGATGATCCCTATGCTAATTTTCTTGTTGGTCGGTGGCGTGATGGTGGATCGCTTGCCACGTATCTGGCTTATGCTGTTTTCAGACGTGGTGCGTGGTGTTGTGGTTGGCTTGTTTGCGCTGCTGGCTTTCACGGATGCGTTGGTGTTGTGGCATGTCTATGTCCTGAGTTTGATTTCTGGCTTCGTAGAGGCATTTTTCCAGCCTGCTTACCGAGCTGTCATTCCTGAAATTGTGCCAGAGGGGGATTTGCCCAGTGCCAACTCGCTTTCCAGTCTAAGCGGACAGTTCAGCGGAATCGTCGGACCGGCCACAGGGGCAGCGTTGGTCGCAGTGGGGGGCACCCCCCTGGCCTTTGCTCTGGATGCAGTCTCATTTTTCGTATCTGGCTTATGCTTACTGCCTCTATGGAAGTTAGCCACCTCAACTCAGGCAAAGACAGAAGCAAGCAGCATACCTGGTGAATTGCGCGAAGGCCTTGGCACTGTCACCGGGACACCCTGGCTATGGATCACCATCGCAATTGCCGGGGTCTCGAACATCGCCTATGCCGGACCAATGGAAGTCGTTCTGCCATTTCTGATCGCAGACTACCATCACGCCGATGTCAGTGTGTTAGGGTTATTTTATTCGGCGGCATCGGTCGGTTCGGTGATCGGAGCGGTCTGGTTGGGACGACTGGCAAAACTCAGGCGACGGGGCGTAACACTCTATGGAGCGTGGATGATCGTCGGGTTAATGGTGGCTCTAATTGGTCTGCCAGTTCCGATTG
>JAIOHO010000521.1 GCA_019912905.1 Anaerolineae bacterium | reverse complement strand
CTGCGGAAGATCGTCGATGGATTGATCCCAGAGCAGGCGAGCGATCCTCACGAAGGTGAGCGCGATCTGGAAGGCTTGCTCGACATAGCCCAACCCGGATGGCGTGACGTGTTGGTCAAGCAACAGTATCTGCCACGTATCGACCTATTGGAATCCTCCCCACCGCGCAGGGCGGCGGTTATGCCAATCGACCGGAACCGACCGTCCCCGGTATCGCAAGTCTGCACCTGGCAAGGGACAGAATCAGCAGCGGATTCCTGCCTGATGCCAGCTTTGGCAGCACCCGCACAGTGACCCAGCAAATCTTGCAGCAGGAGACGCCTTCCGCAAGTGGCGCATAATACGAATAGGAGTTACGTAGTTGAGAGAAGGCCATACTTAGGGTGAGCCAAGTACAAGCCGATGTGGTTGCGCTGCGAGCGCTCCAGGCGAAACTGCCCAGCTTCAATGCCGGTAAACTGCTTGAGGGCGCGATGATACACCTCCACCAGCCAGGCACGGTCTGCCAGGAGTTGGCGCTGAGGCTCGGTCATGGGCAAGCGATTAGTCGCCCAGTAGTCCGCGTTGCCGTGTGGGTCAACCGTCCGAAACACCTTGACCAGGCCATAGCCGCGCAAGTGCACCGTCAAGCCGGTCTGTGGGATGTCCAACTGACTGACCGTTTGCTGCTCACCGGGGCGCAGGCTGACCTGGCGATTGCTCTTCAAGCGTGTCAACCAGTCCCAGCCGAAGTCGCGCACCAACTTCAGGTTCTCCAGGCTGCTGTACCAACTGTCGAACGCCACTAACGAAGGCTGAAATCCCCGCGCTTGGGCTTGCTGAAGCATGGCCCGGAAATGGTCGTTCTTGCTCCGACCATCCTGCGTCTTGTTATACAGGCGGTAGTCGCAGGGCAAACAGGCATCGCCCTCCGTCCACACCAGGCTGATCAGGTTGATTCCCTGCACCACGTCATGATGTGTGCCTGACCAGTGACGACTCACCAGGGCCATCTGGCTGGCATACGGCATGTCCAGGGTGGTATCGTCAATGATAAGCAGACCTTTGTTCAGCTCGATGCACCCGTTCGCTTCCGTCCACAACGCCTTACTATCCGGCGGC
The DNA here is from genome assembly GCA_019912905.1 of Anaerolineae bacterium. Lineage (GTDB taxonomy): Bacteria > Chloroflexota > Anaerolineae > Aggregatilineales > Phototrophicaceae. Next base: position 1,037 of record JAIOHO010000521.1, on the reverse strand, counting down.
AGACGTTGCAGCAGACGCGTATAGGCATCATGCGCCACTTGACGGTCGCTTTCAGGATGGCTGCGGGCAGCTTCGACTGCACTGAGCACGCGCTGTGCAGCCACCAGAAAGTTGATGTAGTCGTATTCGGTACATTTGGGAGCGTTCATGCCACCGATTCTAGCTCACGTTTTTCAACTGCGTAACTTCTAAAAGTATTGCCCATCAGTCGTAGCATCGCAACTTGAACGCGAGGGCTGTGTCGGTCATCAAGCAAATAAAAATAGATAGGAATTAACCGATTCACTCGTTTTATGTCATGTCTTTAGAGTTTGTTTGTCCATATAATAACTATTATAGGTAGGACTGGATAGGAAGTTCTATGAATTACGATACAGTGGCAATGCTACATAAGAATGACCCTGCGCTCCTCGCATTGCGCAAAGAATGGCTGCCACTGGCGATTAGCTTTCTGCATTATGTGTTCAAACGTAAACACGAAGTTCAGGTATCACGGGATAGTTTCCGTGAACAACTGGATGCTTATCTTGACCACATTAATGGGATGCTGCCAAAAGATGAACAATATCGCCGTGATGCCGATTACTATGTCGAGCGTTGGAGTCGGGAAGACGATTTGATCCGGGTACGCAGCCGTGATGAGGGTTATGTCGTTTTGCTTTCGCCACATGCAGAACGCCTTATCGGCTGGTTTGAGGATATGCAAAATCGTGGCATGATCGGTACAGAGTCTCGCTTGCGGACGATTTTGACACTTTTGGATGAGGTTGTGACTCGCAGCACCGAAGATGTGGAGACGCGTTTACGCCAACTCTATGACCGTCGTGATGAAATCGAGGCTGAGATTATCCGCATCGAGAAAACACAGCAGGTAGATGGCTTTACCGATGTGCAAATCCGCGAACGTCTCGAACACGTCAGCAACATGGCGGCTCAACTGCTGCGGGATTTCAGTCGTGTTGAAGATCGTTTTCGGGAGATGGCGCGCAGTATCCAACAGGCACAACTTAACCCAGACATGCGGCGTGGTGAAATTC
>JAIOHO010000520.1 GCA_019912905.1 Anaerolineae bacterium | reverse complement strand
CCTGGAGGATGTTCTGCGGGTCGCCGGACTGCACCGACGTGCTGCTGGAGCGGGCGATGCTGTTCAGGGCGTTGATGTCGGCGTCCGCGCCATACGCCACCGGGATGACGATGACCGGGTTGAGCGACTCGCGACTGGCCGAAATCGCCCGCAGCGCATCGTTGAGCGTCACGCCGCCCTCGCTGGTATCCGCCCCATCACTGAGCAGCACCACCGCGCGAATGCGGTCCGGGTCATCCTGATTGTTCATAAACTCAACCACCTGCTGAAGGGCATCATACATCGCTGTGCCGCCTTCCGCCCGCAGCCCGACGATGTTGTTGATCACGCGCTGCTGGTTGGTTTCGACTTTATCCAGCGGCACCCGCACCTCCACGCTGTCGCTGAACAATGCCAGCCCGACACGGTTGGCCGGTTCCATGCTCTGGATGAACGCCTGGGCCGCCTGTTTCGCCTGTTCGAGCTTGCCTTCGGATTCCATACTGCCGGAAGTGTCGATCAGCAGCATGATGTCGGCCTGCTTTTTGACGAACGCCCAGCTTTGCTGAATGGCGGCGATCACTTCCGGCGCGGGCACGTCCAGCACGGTCGGCGGGCCTTCGGGGGTGACGCCATTTTCGGCGACGAACGGATAATCCAGCGGCACATCCGGGTTGGCCGGACGGAAACCATTTTCCATGATGCGCTTCTGCACGTCGGGCGTCAGCACGTAATCGGCGAACACGCGCGCGGCTTCCCGCTGTTCGGGCGTGGTCCAGTCGGCGTTGACGATGCCAATGGGATGCTCATGCCAGAACGTGCCTTCTTTGGGATACAGCGCGACCAGTTTCTCCGGCGGCTTGGTGTCGGTTTTGCCCTGGTTGATGAAGATCAGATCGTTTTCTTCCAGCGCCACAAAGTCCAGATATTCTGGTCCCTGGGCGATGTAGAACTTAAACTCGGTGGTGCGGCTGGAATAATGGCGGATCAACTGTTCGATGTCGCGCACGCCCTGCTGCACCGTTTCGTCGTTGACCTGTTCCAGCCCGATGCGCCGCCCGGTAAAGCCGTTGACCCGCGCCGAGGCGTAAAACTCAGCAATCAGGGTCGAGAGCGCGGTCGAGCTAATGTAGGGGTCGGTGTGGCCGTAATAGACCGTGCGCCGCCCGCCGGGAATGCCATAATCCTGCCATCCGTTGGGGCTGTGCAGCACGCCGAGCAGCTCCTCCCAGCCAATGTCATCATGGCCGACCGTCTGCTGGATGGCCTGCAAGCGGCTTTCCCAGATCGCCATGACCACCGGGGCCAGCGCGGTCGGGCGGTTATCCGCCAGGTCGAACAACGGGCGGCCCGATTGCAGATTCGCCAGCGCCAGCCAGTGGCTCACCGAGGGCTGGAAGATGACCGGCTTGGCGACGTTGGCATTATTGGGCGCGATGATGGCATTGACGATGCCCTGCATCACCGTGCCGGACGAGCCGGGCTTGCCTTCCATCCAGATGGGCCTTTCGCCGCTGGCGAGGTTTTCGCCGGTGACGGGATTCTTGCCGTTCACATAAGCCCGGTTGAAGTCTTCGATGACCTGCGGCATGTACAGGTCGCTCTCCGGCGCGTAGATAATCGACACGTCGATGGCGTTGCCGGGGCGGGACAGGCCATTGCTCTGGATCGTCGGGCCGCCCTGCTCACAGGCGACCAGCGCCAGAACCAGCAGGCCCAGAAGCGCGAAAATAATCCGCTTGTGCATGTGCATAAAATACTCCTTCACGGCGAGGCAGGAAGTTTCGTCGTCGATATGGACTCTCATTCTAGTCCAATTCCGGCGGCCAGAATAACCAAGAGACTGGGGGCCTGTGGATTCGGCTGCCCGCTGGAAATCGGCAGAACACTGTGAGTAAGTTACCAGTGCCAGACCTGATCCCAGGCGGTCATCCAGTCCGGGCCGCGGCTGACCACCTTGCGCGCTTCGATGAATTCGACGCCATAACGCCCCATGAAGCCGGCGGCCTGATCGACGGTATCAATCTCGACAGTGATCGTGGTCGGTTTGGCCGGGACGTAAGGTTTCAGGCGGCTCAGATTTTGCAGCGACTCGCGGGCACCGGCTTCGATCATCTGTCGGGCGCGCAGCGGCGGAATCTGGCGGGCGGAATAGCGCGTCAGGCCCTTTTTGACGGCCACCCCGGTGAAGCCCTCGCCCAGGGTTTCGCGGCATTCACGGATGACGGCGGTGTCGCCGGTGACCAGCGCGATCGGCACGCCGTAATGCCCGCACAGCGCCGCGTTGATGCCGCTTTCGCCCACCAGATCATCGTTGAACCACAGGTTATGCCAGCGCACGGTCGAAATCGTGTGGCACAGGACGCCATCGGGCGTGTTGTTGCGGGCGTGCATGCCCACCAGCAGGCAGGCGTCGCAGCCCTGTTCCAACAGTTCGGTATAGCGCGACCAGGGATGATGGGCAACCCACTCGCAGTCGGG
>JAIOHO010000519.1 GCA_019912905.1 Anaerolineae bacterium | reverse complement strand
AAATCATGGCCCGCGTCACCAACGACGTGATCGAACTTAACCTGATGATGAATACCGGCGTGAATATTCTGATCGGGTCTACCATGTTTATGGTCATGCCGCTGATTTCATCGCCCTTCATTCACCCGCAGTTGGTGCTGGTCCCGATCATTTTTGTCATCTGCCAGCTCATCATTCAGGTCCGTTTTATCCGCGCGATGCACCCGATTGCCCAGGAAGTGCGCGCCAGTTTCGGTGACATGAACGCACATCTGGAAGAATCGCTGGAAGGTTTGCAGGTCGTCAAGGGTGCTGCGCAGGAAAAACAGGAAATTGAGCGCGTCGATGTGCTGGTCGATGCCGCACGCGACCGCTTCATCGAACAGGGCCGCCTGGAAGCGCGCTACTGGTCTAACCTGCTGTATCCACTGACGCTGTTCGCCGGATTGCTGCACGCCATGCTCCTGCACCAGCAGGGCCTGATCGACACGGGCGACATCGTGGCCTACATCGGGACGCTGTTCCTGTTTCAGTTCCCGGTATTTGCCTCGCTGGGGGTCCTGCCGCGCATCGCCCTTGGCTATGCCAGCGCCGCGCGTATCCTCACTATCATGACGGCTGAGAACAACCTCGACCAGAATGAGGCCGGTTATCACGAGCCGAGCCGGGGGCGCATTACCTTCGAGCATGTCGGCTTCGGCTATACGCCCGATAAAGAAGTGCTGCACGACCTGTCGTTTACCATCGAACCGGGGCAGACGGTCGCGCTGGTGGGCCAGACCGGAGCGGGCAAAACGACCGTGACCAAACTCATCAACCGCACTTACGATGCCACCACAGGCCGGGTGCTGATCGACGGCGTGGACGTGCGCGATTGGTCGCTGCAAGGGCTGCGCTCGCAGATCAGCATTATCGAGCAGGATATTTTCCTGTTCAGCCGCACGGTGGCGGATAATATCCGCTTTGGGGACGAAGATGCGCCCCTTGAGCGGGTGGAGGAAGCGGCCCGCAAAGCCCAGGCTCATGAATTTATCGAGTCTTTTCCCGAAGGGTATGAGACGAGGGTCGGCCAGCGCGGGGTCACCCTCAGCGGCGGTCAGCGCCAACGGATGGCGATCGCGCGCGCCTTCGTCACCGAACCGCCCGTGCTGATCCTCGATGACAGCACCAGCGCCATCGACAGCGCAACTGAAGATCTGATCCAGCAGGCTATCTGGACGGCCTCGCGCGGGCGGACGACGCTGCTGATTACCCACCGATTGTCTCAGATTCGTTGGGCAGACACCATTATCGTGCTGCGGAAGGGGCGGATCGTCGCCCAGGGTAAGCACGAGGACCTGCTGCGCACCTCCGATGCCTACCGCCGCATCTTCGCCCGTTACGATGAACCGGTCAAGGCAACCGGGCAATCCTAAGGAGGGAATGATGGGTGGTCCGGCAATCATGCACGGTCTGGATGCAGATAAATATGACCGCCAGTACACCGACGCGGATCTGATGCGGCGCATTGCGCGCTACTTCGCCGTCCACCAGCGGCGCGGCCTGATCGTCCTGGTGGCCTTTGTGGTGCTGGCTGTGATCCAGGGGGTTCAGCCGCTGCTGATCGCCGATGGCGTGGACGCCCTGGAGGCCCAGGGCAGCCATCTGCCGGAACTGGTGCTGGGGGCGCTGTTCGTGGCGGCCTTCGTGCAGTACATCGCCAACCGTGTCCGCCGTCAACTGCTGACGTGGATGGTCGCCAACGTCGTCGCGCAGATGCGCAAGGACGCGGTAGCCGCGGCCATCGAGCGCGACCTGGCTTTTTATGACGAAAACAACACCGGCAAGATCGTCAGCCGCATCACCAACGATACGCAGGATTTCGGCGAAATCGTCATGGTCAGCAGCGACATCATCAATCAGGTGCTGCAACTCATCATTCTCGTCGCCATCATGCTGGAGCGGTCGGTGCTGATGACCGGCCTGCTGATTGCCACGACTCCGCTGGTGATCGCGGCGGCTCTGGTGTTCCGGCGCTTGGCCCGCTATGTGACCCGGCAGTCGTCGCGCCAGTTGGCGGTGGTGAACGGCACGATTCAGGAAAGCGTGTCGGGCATCAGTGTCGCCAAAAATTTCCGCCAGGAAGGGATGATTTACAGCCAGTTCGTCGAGGTCAACAACCGCTCCTACGACATCAATTTGCAGCGGGGTTTGGTGCTGGCGCTGGTCTTCCCGGTCCTGACGACTCTCTCCGGCCTGGGAACGGCGCTGGTGGTCTATGTCGGCGCGCAGTTGGTATTTAATCTGACGATTTCGGCGGCGGTTTGGTTCCTGTTTATCCAGGGCACTGACCGGTTCTGGTTCCCTTTCATGAACATCGCCTCGTTCTGGAGCCAGTTCCAGCAGGGCCTGAGCGCGACCGAGCGGGTGTTTGGGCTGATCGACGCCGATAACTCGATTATCCAGCACGACCATCAGCCTGCCGGGAAACTCGAAGGCCATATCGAATTCGAGGACGTGACGTTCGAATATGTGCCCGGCGACCCGGTGCTCAAACGGTTTGACCTGGACATCGCGCGCGGCGAGAGCGTGGCGTTTGTCGGGCATACCGGCGCGGGCAAGAGCACCATCGCCAAGCTGATCACCCGCTTCTACGAATTTCAGCGCGGGCAGATTCGGGTGGATGGGCGCGACATCCGCTCGTTCGATTTGCAGTCCTACCGCAGTCAACTCGGCATCGTGCCGCAGGCCCCGTTCCTGTTCAGCGGGACGATCCTCGAAAATATTCGCTACAGCAAGCCGGATGCAACTGATGCCGAGATCGAGGAAATTGCTCTCAGCATCGGCGGCGGTGAGTGGCTGGAAACCCTGCCGGACGGCCTGAACAGCGACGTCGGCGAACGCGGCGCACGCCTGAGCATGGGCCAGCGCCAGTTGGTCAGCCTGCTGCGCGTGCTGCTCCAGCACCCCGCGATTTTTATCCTCGACGAAGCGACGGCCAGCATCGACCCCTTTACCGAGACGCAGATTCAGGAAGCGCTTGATATGATCCTGGCGCGCTCGACCTCGATCCTGATCGCCCATCGCCTGAGCACGGTGCGCAGCGCCGACCGCATTATCGTGCTGCGCGAGGGCGCGATTATCGAGGAAGGCAGCCACGAGTCGCTGATGGAGCAGGGTGGGCACTACGCCGACCTGTATAACACCTACTTCCGGCACCAGTCTCTGAGTTACATCGAAGGCGCGCGCGAGCGCTTCGCCAGCCAGTCCCGCAGCGATTGACGGCGGACGCATTCAACGATAAATTGTTTCGCCATGAAGTCCTTACCGCTCTCACTGCGCTGGCTGCTGGCCGCCTTTGTCCTGCTCGGCCTGGTCTACAGTTACGCCGTGCCCATCTGGGAATCGCCGGATGAATGGAATCATTTCGGTATGGCCCAGTTCATCAACCTCACGGGCACCCTCCCGGTGCAGATCGTGGGCCAGCCGCGCCCCTACGGCTACGGTCAGGAAGGCAGCCAGCCGCCGCTGTACTACCTGATCGCCGCCGGAGTGATTGCGCCGTTCGACCGCAGCGATTTTGACGCAGTGCTGGAACCGAATCCTCATGCCATCATCGGCGACCCGAACGAAATCGGTGACAAGAACTTTAAGCTGCACGATCAGCTTTATCCGCCGCCGCTGTACGGAACCGCGCTGGCGGTCTACGCGGTGCGCCTGTTCAGCACCCTGCTCGGTGCGGTGACGGTCGCCGCCGTCTACGCCAGCGCCCGGCTGCTCGTCCCGGACCAACCGGCGGTCGCGCTGCTGGCTGCCGGACTGACCGCCTTTAATCCCCAGTTCGTGTTCATTTCGGTGTCGGTCAACAACGACAATCTGGTGACGGCGCTGAACAGCCTCACCATCTGGCAGATGCTACTGTTGCTGCGCGATGGATTCCACCCGCGCCGCAGCCTGATCCTTGGGGTGCTGATCGCGTTAGCCAGTCTGAGTAAGTTGAGCGGGCTGGTGCTGCTGCCAGTGGTCGGTTTAGCGGCTTTATGGGTGGCCGTCCGCCGCCGCGATTGGCGCGGATTCTGGGCGTTTGCCGGGCTGGTCGGCGGCGTTTGGGTGATCGGGGCGGGGTGGTGGTATGCGCGCAACCTGCTGCTGTACGGCGAGTTATTTGGCACGCAGCGGATGCTGGATATTTTCGGCAGGCGTCCGCCACCGCCGCTGACGGAGCTGCTCACTGAGGAATTTGAGGGCCTGCGTATCAGCTACTGGGGGTTATTTGGCTGGTTTAACGTCTTTACGGTCCGACCGTTCTACTGGATCATGGATGGGCTGACAGCCCTGGGTGTCATCGGCGGATTAGCCTACCTGTGGCGGCGGCGCCGCGCCATCGAGAGGGTGATTCCGGTGCTGCTGCTGGCCCTGTTCCTGGCGCTGGGCGGGGTGAGCCTGATCTCATGGACGATGCAGACCGCCGCCTCGCAGGGCCGTCTGCTGTTCCCCTTCATCGCGGCGGGCAGCAGCCTGATGGCGCTCGGCCTGGTGACGCTGCGCATCCCGGCGCGGGTGATCGTGCTGCCGCTGGGGGCCTTTGCCCTGGCCGTCCCGCTCATCACCCTGATCCCGGAATATGCTCCACCGGCTGCGGTTGCCAATCTGCCGGAAAGCGCCATTCCGCTGGAAGTTCGCTTCGGGGATGTCGATCTGGTGGGTTATGAGACGCCGCTCCAGCGCTATGGACCGGGCGACCGCGTGCCGGTCACGCTGTACTGGAAACCGCTCCAGACTTCCACACTCGATTACAGCCTGTTTATCCGCCTGCTTGATCCTGCGGACGAGATTATCGCCAGCCTGCCTACTTATCCGGGTTCCGGCAGCCTGCGCACCTCGGCCTGGCAGCCCGGTGTGATTTACCGCGACCCGTATTCGGTGCGTATTCCCAACGACACGCGCGGACACTGGCCGCTGCGCCTGCACGTCGGCTGGTGGAAATACCCGGAAGGCTTCGGCGTCGATCCGGTCGATGCCAGCGGGCAGCCGTTGGGCAACCTCATTGTTGACGGCGGCGCATTTGCCGCGTCGGATGATTCAGACATTCTCCCCGTGCAGACCGTTGATCCGGTGGACTTTGGGGGGACGATTCGGCTGCTGGGCTATGCGCTGGATGGGGATACGCTGCGGCTGTGGTGGGAAACGACCAGCGAGATGCGCGAGGATTTCACGATACTGGTGTTAGCCCTGGCGGAACCGTATCAGGTTGGTGGTGAGAACACCATCGTCGCGCAGGGCGATGCGCAGCCGCCGCTGCCCACGCGCTACTGGCGGGTGGGTGAACGCTTTATCAGCACGCACGTCCTCCAACTGAATGAGTCCGCCCCGGCAGAAGGCGAGTTTCCGATTTATGTCGGCTGGTACAGCACGTTGTATCCCGCGCGCCTGGACGCCGCCTGCCCGGATAATGCCTGTCTGCTGACGACCCTGTCCCGGTAATTTTACCCGTCGTGAGAGGCGGATTCAGGGCCGTGAAGCTGCTGCCAGATGGTTTTGAGTTCGTGATAGGTGGCATCGAGCGTATCGGGAATGACCCGTGTGTCCCCGACCGTGGTCATAAAATTGGCGTCGCCCTGCCAGCGCGGAACGATGTGGAAATGATAATGATCCGCGATGCCCGCGCCCGCCGCCGCGCCGATGTTCGCGCCCAGGTTGAACGCCTGCGGGTTGTAGAGTTTGCGCAGCGCGGCCAGTGTCCGGTTGACGGTCACCATCAGGTCGGTGAGGGCCTCGACCGGCAGCTCCTCCTGGGACTGGATATGCGCGTAGGGCACGACCATCACATGCCCGTTGTTGTAGGGATAGCGGTTGAGGGTCACGTAGACATGCTCAGAACGGGCGACGATCTGTTCTGTGTCGTCGTCGCCGAGCGGTTTCTGACAGAAGATGCAGCCGTCTACGGGGTGTTTGTCACCGCGAATGTAAGCCATGCGCCAGGGTGTCCATAAATGATCCATGCGGTGGGGTTGCTCCATTATGCTGGGTGTGCGGTCTGCGGTCGAGAAGGGCGCTGCACGACATGAATCATGCCGGTCAGATCATCGGCGGGCGGGATGATGAAACCGTACCGCTCGTAAAACACAATGGCAGCGGGCGCGGCATACAGGCCGACAAAGGCTTTGTCCGGCGCGTGATCGTGAATATAGGCCATCAGCGCATCCATGAGGCGGGTGCCGACCCCCTGACCCTGATAGTCAGGCATCACGGCGATGTCCTGCACGTAAAAGTACATGACGCCGTCGCCGACGATGCGTCCCATACCTATCGTCATGCCCTCATGACTCGCTACTACCCCAAATACCGAGCGCGCAGCGACTGCGGTGCCGCCTCAAAATTGAGGATGCCGCCCCAACCGACCGACTCACACAGGATGCGGTATTCCGAGGGCGTGGGAAGGCGTGGGATAATCTGAACGTTCATGGTGTGAGCAGCCTGTGAATATCCGTCGGGATTTCTGCCGGGCATGATACAATGCCTAGTTATACCGTAAAAAAGGGGGTTCGGGTGACCTTAACCCAAGACCGATTGCAGCAGCGCCTGAATCCGCGCCCGATGCGCTTCTATGAAACGGCGGGCAGCACCAACGATCTGGCGCGCGACTGGCTGCGAGCCGGTGGCCCGGAGGGTGCGGTGGTCATTGCCGATGAGCAGGTGGCGGGGCGCGGCAGACGCGGGCATGGATGGCACACCCCACCCGGCGCTGCGTTGGCACTGTCGGTCATTTTGCGCCCGGCAGTCGATCATCTGCCGCGTTTGAGTCTGCTCGGCGCGCTGGCGATTGCGGAACTGTGTGAGCAGTTGGGCGCGCCAGAGGTCGGCATCAAGTGGCCCAATGACGTCCAGATCGGCGGCCTGAAAGTTTCGGGTGTGCTGCCTGAAGCAGAGTGGGACGGCAGCCGCCTGCTGGGAGTCGTACTGGGCATGGGACTCAACGTGCGCGTCGATTTTCGCGGCTCTGAACTCGAAGGCCGCGCCATCAGCCTGGAGGACGCGCTGGGGAGGCGGCTCGACCGCACGCACCTGGTCGGGGATCTGCTGGAACGGGTCGATGACTGGTATGCTTGCCTGGGGTCCACCCTGTTTTATGACGCCTGGAAAACACGGCTGGCGACGATTGGGCATCCGGTGAGGATCGGCGAGCTTGAAGGCGTGGCCGAGTCGGTGGATGAGGAAGGTGTCCTGTGGGTGCGTGATGGAGCCGGCAGGCTGCATCGGGTTCTTGCGGGCGATATGGTCATGAGGTAGCGCATGGGTCTACGTCTGGATTGGGAAATCGAATCGGAACAGCAGGTGGTGCGTCAGGCCACGGGCGAAGACCCGGAAACCCGCCGCCAGCGCCGCCGCCGCCGGTTTTTGATCCTGCTGATTCCGCTCATTTTGCTGGCGATTATTGGGGTTGTGGTTGGGGCCGTCGCACTGCGGCTGCGGGAAGTGGACGCCGAGGTCGAAAAAGTGTTGGTGGACACGGTGGACGCCGAGATTGCTACGCTCCGCATTGGCGACGAGCAGGCGTTTATGAACTTCCAGCGCAGCGCCAGCGACGCCTGGCAGGAGACCCAATCGCAGGCGTTCGACGCCTATCAGACCCTCAAGCTGGACAGCAGCATCCAACTGACCGGGCAGATTATCGACACGGTGGTCGATGGCAGCCGTGCCCGTGTGCAGGTGCAGGAGATTATCGACGGGACGCCCTACATTCGCACCTGGTTTTACTGGCGCTATGAAGATGGCTGGCGGCATGTCCCACCGGATTATACCTTCTGGGGTGAGGGGCAGAGGCGCGAATCGGGCACCGTCACGGTGTACTATCAGGCCGTGGACGACTCCCTGGCGCGCATCACCGCCGAGACTGTGGCGAACTGGCTGCAAACCGGCTGCGACAGCCTGGGGTGCGAGACGGTGCCGACGCTGCGGGTTCAGATCGTGGCTGATCCTGGCTTCAAGACGGACTGGTCGCCGGACGACCCCTGGCTGCTGCGTATGCGCTCCCCCTATACGCAGTTGGCCCGTATGGATGCACCCTTCGACTTTTCGCTGCAATTTGAAGTAGCCAATCTGGTGGCCGAGCGGCTGGTCAGCGTGGCCTCCAACGACCTGCAACCGGTCTATCCGGCGGACGTGTTTTACCTGCGCTCCTCGATCGTCTCCTGGCTGGTGGGGCGGTTCGTGTCGATCAATACCAACGCGTTCCTGATCGGCAGTTTAGCGCAGCATTATGGCGAGGCGGCGGTCGGGCTGCTCCTCCAGGCGTTGGAACCAGAATCCGATGCCAGTGTGCTCAACGGCGTCACCGGCGCGGCGACCCTGGCCGAGGCAAATCTCGACTGGCGCGATTTCCTGACTTGGCGGCTGGCGCTGGAAGACGAATTGATCCAGCGCGGCGATGAAGGCAGCTTCCTGGCGCTGTACGACACACGTGATGAAACGGTGCGCGCCCTGGCTTATGACCGCTATAACCGCGGCACACTGGCGGGCAGCCGAGTGGTGGTCTCGGTCACACCGGAAACGACCCCGGCAGGGTTCCGCCAACTGCGCGCCCAGGCGCAGATCGGCAGCACCGAGCAGTCGGATGCGGTGGTTTTCCGGTTGATGAATGAACACTGGCTGCGGGCAAATTGACAGGGGTTTTGATCTGCACTATGCTTGGATAGCACAGGTGTGTGAGGAGTATCCATCATGCTGGACGATCTGCGCAGAGATGCGCTTGAAAACGATTTCGAGGAATACGAGGAAGAAGATGATCCGCTTGGCGCGGAGCCTACATCCCATGCCGTCGAGCGCCGCTTCCTGGGCATGACGGCGGTCGAGCGCATGTTCCTGTCGATTTTCATCTTCATGAACGTGTTCGTGCTGGGGCTGGCAATCCTGATCGCCACCCAGCGGATCGTGCTGTAAAACCTTGCCTGGGCGGACCCGTGGCCCGGTTCGCCCGTGGTTATTCCGCCAGCGCCGCTAATTCCGCCTCAATCTTGACGGCGTACTCCTGCGCCTGATTCGCGTAGGGACCGTCCGGCGCGAGTTCGAGATAGTGTTTGAAATCCGCGAGGGCTTCCTCGCGCAGTTCCTGCCCCGTCTGCAAAATCGAATAGTACAGCACTCCCCGCTGGAAATAGGCGTCGGCATCCTCCGGCGCGAGTTCGATGGCGGTATTGTAATCGGCCAGCGACTGGTCCCACTCGTACAAATAAAGGTTCATCTGCCCGCGCAAGATATACAGTTCAGGATTGTCAGGGTCCAGCGCGAGGGCCAGAATCAAGCTGCTGGCGGCCTCAGCGTAATCGGAATCCCGCGCCTGCCGCTGCGCCTGTGTCGTGAGTGCTTCGACCATTAGCGTTCGAACTACCTCTGGCATGCCTGCGCAGCCTGTGAGCAGGTACACTGCTGCAACCACGAATGACAAGAATAGAGGTCTGACCGACTTCATTGGCCCTGTTTTTGTTTCCCTGCTTAAGCTGGGCATTTTCCGCTTTCATGAACTATGAGGATGATCTGGCATATAACTCAGCTTACCAAATAGTCGCAAGGTTCATGATTGTGGGTTATCCCAAGAAATTTGGGATAACTCTGTTAGTATTTGGGATACAGAAGCCCGCTATCGCCTTTTTTCACGATTTCGAGTATAATAAAAGTGTTATGAACGATCAATGGTACGGGTGCTAAATGGTCACGATCGTTAATGGAATCCCCTTCATTACGCACCCTGACGCCGGGATCACGCACCACATCCGGCGCAAAACCTGACGACATGAAGCGACCCTGAAAGGAGTTCGGCGCTGCCGGGTTGTGCAGCCCCGCAGTGCATGTATTGCCTATGGACGAAATTGGAACCATTCGCCCAATCAACATCAATGAGGAGATGCGCGGAAGCTACCTCGATTACGCCATGAGCGTGATCGTCGCGCGTGCCCTGCCGGATGCGCGCGACGGCCTCAAACCGGTGCACCGGCGCATCCTCTTCGCCATGCATGAAATGGGTCTGCGGTATAACTCGCAGTATAAGAAGAGCGCGCGCGTGGTCGGCGATGTGCTCGGCAAGTATCACCCGCACGGCGACAGCGCCGTATATGATGCCATGGCCCGCATGGTGCAGGATTTTTCGCTGCGCTATCCGCTGGTCGATGGGCAGGGCAACTTCGGCAGTGTCGATGGCGACAGCCCGGCAGCCATGCGTTATACCGAGGCGCGGCTGGCGCGCATCGCCGAGGAACTGCTGGTCGACATCAACATGAATACCGTCGATTTCGTCGACAACTACGACGGGACTCAGCAGGAACCCGAAGTGCTCCCGGCCCGGCTGCCGAATCTGCTGCTCAACGGAACCAGCGGCATCGCGGTGGGTATGGCGACCAATATCCCGCCGCACAACCTGCGCGAGCTGGTCGCGGCGATCACCTACCTGATCGACAATTACGAGCGAATCGAAGATATCGGCGTGGATGATCTGATGGAGTTCGTCAAAGGCCCGGACTTTCCCACCGGGGCGATCATCGTGGCCGATGATGGGTTGAAGGAAGCCTATGCCACCGGGCGCGGGCGGGTGGTCGTGCGGGCGCGCGCCGAATTTGAAGAGACCAAAGACGACCGGCATCGCATCGTCTTTACCGAGATTCCCTATCAGGTGGGCAAAAGCGCCACCATCGAGCGGATTGTGTCGCTGGTCCGTGAGGGACGTATCGACGCGATTGCGGACCTGCGCGACGAATCCGATCGCAAGGGGATGCGGCTGGCGGTGGAACTGCGGCGGGGCGCGCAGCCGCTCAAGGTGCTCAATCAGCTTTACAAATACACGCAGCTTCAGAGCACATTCAGCATCCAGATGCTGGCCCTGGTCAACAGCGAACCGCGCACGCTCGGCCTCAAACGAGCGCTGCACATCTACATCGAGCATCGCTATGACGTCATCGTGCGCCGGTCGGAATATGAACTGGAACGCCTGCGGGCGCGGGCGCACATCCTCGAAGGGCTGCTCAAGGCGCTGTCGAGCATCGACCGCATTATTCAGACGATTCGCGCGTCCGACGATACGGATTCGGCCCGGTCGCAGCTGATGACGCGCTTTGACCTGAGCGAAGCCCAGGCCAACGCCATTCTCGAAATGCAGCTGCGCCGACTGGCCGCGCTGGAACGGCAGAAACTTCAGGATGAATATGATCAGGTGATGCTGCGCATCGGCTATCTGGAAGACCTGCTGGCCTCGCCGGAGAAAATCCTGGGCGTGATCCGCACCGACGTCAACGAACTGGCCGAGACATTTGGCGACAACCGCCGCACCGAGATTCAATACGGTGTCAGCACCGAATTCAACGAAGCGGATCTGGTGCGAGATGAGAACGTGCTGATTACGCTGTCCATGCGCGGTTATATCAAGCGTGTGCCGTCAAATGCCTATCGTGCCCAGCGGCGCGGCGGCAAGGGCGTCATCGGCATGGCGACCAAAGAAGAAGATGCCATCAAGGACATCTTCGCGGCAGGCAGCCTCGATTACCTGCTGTTTTTCAGCGACCGGGGCAAGGTCTACTGCGAACGCGCGTTCAGCATCCCGGAAACGCTGCGCGCCAGCAAAGGCACCCTGATTCACGCCATCCTGCCGCTCGCGCCCGACGAACATATCACCGCCGTGCTGCCAGTCAGTACCTTTGAAGAGGTTCAGGGCTACTTCGTGATGGCGACCCGGAATGGACGTATCAAACGGGTGCATCTGGACGAATTTGCCGATGTGCGACCCAGCGGCCTGATTGCAATCTCCCTGGAGCAGGGGGATACGCTGGACTGGGTGAAGTACACTGACGGCAGCCAGCATGTGCTGATCGTCAGCGAAGGCGGGCAGGCTATCCGCTTCCAGGAAAATCAGGTGCGCGTGATGGGGCGTCCGGCGGCAGGGGTCAATGCGATTCGCCTCTTGCCCGGCGATCTGGTGGCCGGGATGGACGTGATCCGCGAGGATGACTCGCATTTGCTGGTGGTGACGGCCAACGGCCATGGCAAACGCACGGCGCTGGAGGAATATGCGCAGCGCGGGCGCTTTGGGATCGGGGTACGCACGCTGGCCCGCAATGAAAAGACCGGCCCGATCGTGGCGATGGGCTGTATCAAAGAGAGCGACGACATCATGCTGATGACCGAAAATGGCGTGGTGCTGCGCACTCAATTGGATGAGATCCGCGAGACGGGTCGCAGCACTCAGGGCGTCACGCTGATGAACCTGGCGGATGGCGATCAGATCGTCGGCATGGCGATTATGGACGCCGAACCGGAGGCGGAACTCAATGGAAATGGCGGCGCGCCCTCCGAGAATGGCGCTGCGCCCGAAGCGTAATCCAGCGGGTCGGGAAAATAAAACTGGCGAGCGCATCATTGGCTCGCCAGTTGTTTTTTTGAGGAAAAGTCAGTCTTCGTCTTCCTCGTCGCCGATGGTTGGGACCGCCGAAGCCGCACCTTCTTCGCCTTCTTCCGCTTCTGCTGCACGCGCCGCAGACGGCTGGACGATGCGGGCGATCAACTCTTCCGGGTCGTTGAGGATGGTCACGCCTTCGCCCAGATTCAGGTCTCTCACGTGGATGGCGTCGCCCAGATTTTCCAGAGACGACAGGTCAATCGAGATGTGATCGGGAATATGAGTCGGCAGCGTCTCAATCGACAGGCTGCTGGTTCCGGTCATCAGCATACCCTGGTTAGTGCTCACCGCGGGGCTTTCCCCGGTAAACTGGATGAAGACTTCCGCCGTGATGACCTGAGTCACATCGACGGCCAGGAAATCCACATGCAGAATGCTGCCTCTGATGACATGGCGCTGAACGTCGCGGGTCAGGACCGTGTGAGTCTGGCCGCCGACCTCGATGTCGATCAGGTGCGTGCCACCGGCACGCATGAGCGTCACTTCGAGCGGACGATAGGGAATCTGGATATGGACCGGATCGATCAGGCTTCCATACACGACTGCCGGTACCAGGCCCTGGTTGCGCAGTTGGCGGACCTGCTTGCCGATGACGGTACGCGCCTGCGCCTCAATGGTATAATCAGCCACTTTTTTATCTCCTTCAAACCAGAGCCTCACCGGTGGGTTCGGTATTTTCGGTGGGAGACTCTCAATCAGCCTTCAAGAAAAACGCGCCTCCGTGCAGGCGCATTTGCCAGAAAGCGGGTAACGGGACTCGAACCCGTGACACCTTGCTTGGGAAGCAAGTGCTCTACCAACTGAGCTACACCCGCAGAGTGTTTCAAATTATAGGTGGCTCGCTGGTGGGTGTCAAGAGTTGGGTGCGGCAGGAATGCAGCCAGATCCATCGATCGACCCTAACATGCTGGGACATGCCTCGTGCTATAATGCGACAACATGAACATTTGAGGTAGGCGTTTGAAACACTGGCGAATCGGGTTGCTGGGGCTGGCGGTGAGCCTTCTGGCAATCTATTTTATTGTCTCACAGGTGGATATTCCCCGGCTGGGTGAGGCCCTGCGGACCGCCCGCTATGAGTACGTGCTGCCGACGCTGCTGCTGCTGTGGATCGCGCTGCTGC
>JAIOHO010000518.1 GCA_019912905.1 Anaerolineae bacterium | reverse complement strand
GTAATACATGGAGGGCAGGGGATGGTCGATGCGCTCGAACCAGAAGGCACGCACCTGCCGGTCCGACACCGGGGGCGAATCGCCGCTGGTGATGAGTTCCAGATCGAGGTCCTTGTAAGCTTCCCAGATGGGGTCGAGGTCGCGCTCTTCCAGGGCGCGCAGCAGGACCCGTTGACCCATAAGCGGCATGAGCGTTTGCTTTCTACGACAAGGCGATGGATTCCTGCGGAGTCAGGAGCGGATGCAAATGAGGATACCGTTCGACGGCGTGCGCCAGGATACGGTGGACCAGCTCTTCGTAGGTCAGCCCGGCGGCGAGGGCCGATTTCCCCAGGGCGTATTCTGGCGTGAGGGTTGGCTCCAGGTTGGCGTCGAGAATGTAGACCTCCCCGGCGGCATCCATGCGCAGGTCGAAGCGCGCCCAATCCCGGCATTCCAGCACGCGGTAGGCGGCGACGGCGATCTGCTGGATATAGTCGGTCTGTTCCGCCGAGAGCGGAGCCGGAGCGACCGAGTGACAGTCGAACTCCGTAAAGTCGGGATCGTGGCCCATGATCTCCCGGTAGAAAGCCAGCGTCGAGGGTTCCGGCCCATCCAACTGGATGCGGATGTCGCCGCCGTAAATGCGTTCGACCACTGGCAGTGCATAGGCGGGGTCGTTGCCCAGCACCGGCACGGTGAATTCGCGGCCATCAATAAATTCCTCAACCAGCGCGCCCTGATGATATTTCGCCAGCAGTGCCCGCACCTGCCCGCGCAGGGCGGCTTCGTCATAGACCACCGACTGAGGGTTCAGGCCCAGGCTGCCGCCCTCAGACGGCAGTTTGACGATCAGCGGAAAGCGCAGGTCCGGGCCGAGCGGCTCCTCGACGTGCTGAAAAACCTGAAACGGAGGGGTGGGCAGGCCGTGGGCCAGCAGCAGCACTTTCATGATGTGTTTGTGATGGGCCAGCGTTTCTGCCAGCATCCCGCCCCCGGTATAAGGGATGTTGAGGTATTCGAGCATGGCTGGGACGGTCGCCTGGCGCGTGTCGCCGTAAAAGAACCCGGCGGAAATATTAAACACCAGATCAAAGCGCGCCTGCGCCAGGGCCACCGGGAGATGCCGGTCGACGAGGACCGGGATCACCGTATGGCCGCGCGCCTCCAATGCGTCGATGACTGCCTCAATGGTTTCGACTGAATCGCTCAGGTTCAATGCCAGTTCCGGCGATTCTCGCAGTAATTCTTCTGTGGCTCGATTGTGAACCAACCCAATCCGCATTTCCACACTTCCAATGCTATGCCGTTCAAGATTCCAAGCCAATTTTGAGCAGTAAGGGCAGCACCCCGCTCCCTGATCCCTCATCTGGACCGGGGTTCATCGGCGCTGCCCTTTTTTGCTTCCCATAGCCGTTTTCAATCCGTTACGACGGCCAACTCAGATGACGGGTACGATTACGCTTTGACCGGCAGCCCATAACGTTCGGCAGCCAATTCGACCATCGTGCCAATCAACTGCTCGTAGGTCCACCCGGCGGCGCTGGCTTCGATGCACAGGTCGCTGTAGCCTGGGTTGAGGCCCGGCAGCGGATTAATTTCCAGGATGTACGGCTCGTTGTCGTGTTCCTCGTCCAGTCGGAAATCCACGCGCGAGACCTCGCGGCAGCCCAGTACCCGGAAGACTGCCGCTGTCAGCCCGTTCAGCCGGAAGAGCAGGTCGGGGTCCAGTGGAGCAGGGCAGAAGTAATGAAATTCTTCGGCCAGTTCGACTTTCATACGATTGGTATACAGTCCGGCTTCGGAGTCATCGTAGGCGGTAGTGTTGACTTCCAGCGGCGGGAAGAACGTCAATTCATCCGGCAGCGTATTGGGCGCGGTCCGCTCGTTGATGCGGCGGGCGGCACTCGGCTTCAGATTGCCGATGAGACCGATGGTGACCTCGCGCCCCTTGATATAGCGCTCGCACAGAATGGGCTGGTTATAGCGTTTCAGATGCTCCGCCACCTGACGGCGCATCTGCTCGACCGTGCGCACGATGCTGGATGCGCTGACCCCCATGCCCGTCCCTTCGCGGCTGGGTTTGACGAACATCGGAAAACGCAGTTCGCCCGCTGCATCGAGCAGATCCTCATCAATGGCGTCGTCAGGGCGCTCGAAAACCTGGAATTCCGGCGTGGGCAGGCCGTGATACAGCAGGACTCGCTTGGTCATCGGCTTGTCCAGGGCCAGGGCCAGAGTCAGCACCTGACTGCCGGTATAGGGGATGCCCAGCATTTCCAGCAGGGCCGGGATCTGCGATTCGCGCGCATTGCCAAAATGACTCTCAGCGATGTTGAAGCACAGATCCGGCTTATACGCCTGGAGTTTCTCGATCAGGTTATAAGGCGGCTGGATGTTGGCCTCGAAGAAAGCAGCTTCGTGGCCGTTGAATTCCAGGGCCTCCACCAGGGCGTGAGTCGTCTTGGGGCTGTCCAGGTCGTCCCACTGGTCGGGCGTCATTCCCTCCCAGGTAGGCGCGTTCTTCTTGAGATTGGCGAGTACCGCGATCCGCATGATTAACTGCTCTTCCCGTTCTTGTGACCATTACTGTTCCTGGGCTTGCGGCCATTGCTATTTCCATTGCCGTTGCCGTTATGAGAATGGCCGTTCGCAGGCGCGCTGTCGGCGTGATAGCGCTGCCACTTGGTCGCATCGGCGTTCAGACGGTGCTGTTCGCCGCTGCGCTTATGCAGGTTGTCGAATCCTTCCGGTTTGATCGAGTCGGCAGTGCCTTCGAGCAGGCCGAATACGCCGGTCTGCCCGGTTTCAGGCCGGTGATAGGTCTGCTGGTGCTCGATCAGGTGCGGGTCGTAGTCTTCTGGCTCCTGGTAGGTGGTGATGAACCCCTCATAGTTGCGCAGGACGACCTTGCCCGGAGACTGGCTGATGACGTACTGCGGCATGACCGGGATCTTGCCGCCGCCGCCCGGCGCATCGACGACATAGGTCGGCACGGCGTAGCCGCTGGTATGGCCGCGCAGCCCTTCGATGATTTCGATGCCTTTGGAGACGGTCGTGCGGAAGTGCCCGGCCCCCTCGACCAGATCGCACTGGTAGAGATAGTAGGGCCGCACGCGGTTGCGCACCAGCTTGTGCACCAGTTCACGCTGGATGTGGACGCTGTCGTTGATGCCCGCCAGCAGCACGCTCTGGTTGCCGAGCGGGACTCCGGCAAAGGCCAGTTTATCCAGCGCGCGGCTGAGTTCTGGCGTGATTTCCTTGGGATGATTGACGTGAATGTTCATCCACAGCGGGTGATACTTGCGAATCATGTCGCAGAATTCGTCGGTGATGCGCTGCGGCAGGAAGACCGGCACGCGGCTGCCGATACGGATGATCTCGATATGTTCGATGGCGCGCAGGCCGCTGAGGATATATTCCAGCGTCCGGGGCGCGATGGTGAGCGGGTCGCCACCGCTGAGCAGGACATCCCGAACCTGCGGGGTGCGGCGCAGATAGTCTAGCTGCTGTTCAAAATCAGTTTTGCTGAATGTCATGGCCGGGTTGCCGACGATGCGGCTGCGCGTGCAGTAGCGGCAGTAACTGGCGCACTGCGTCGTGATCAGCATCAGCACACGGTCGGGGTAGCGGTGGACCAGGCCCGGCACCGGGCTGTGTTGGTCTTCGGCCAGACTGTCCTCCATCATGCCTTCAAACGCCTGCAATTCGCGCCCCAGCGGAATCACCTGCCGCCGGATGGGGCAGTAGGGATCGGCGGGGTCGATCAGGCTGGCAAAATAGGGCGTGACATCGACCCGAAACTTGTTGTCGGCGGTCAAACCTTCGATTTCTTCGTCAGTCAGGTGCATCAGTTGGGCCAGATCGTCAAGCGAGTTGAGGCGGTGAGCCATTTGCCAGCGCCAGTCATCCCACTGCTCGTCGGGCACATCGGCCCAGAGCGCGGGACGGGGCGTGCGGGGGACGGAAGGACGGTTCGGATCCAGGAGAACCAGATGGGGAGGCTCTTCTTGAACCGGAGAAGGGGGTTCAGTGTCGTCTTCCTGCTGCGTGGTGTCAGATTGAACAGCAAGTGGGTACATATCTGTCTCTCTCCCATAAAAATAGGCCAATCGCTTGGATGGCCCACGTCGGTCACTAGAGATACAAAACCCCTGATTTCTTTCAGGGATTTCAATTGTCATTATAGTACAAATTTTGCAGTTGTCTATCAGTCAATTGACCCATTTTGTACAGATTTCTCTGCATAGTTCAAGTCAGGTGCATAGCGGTTGAGTGCAGGTTATGAGATGTCATAAAAGGTCAGAAACTCTGAGAGAAATTGAGCGGATTCTGGCCGTCCAATCGGTGCTGCGATTCTCGGGTTGATAGACGGGTCTGCCAGCTCGAAATCACGGTCCCGGGCGCGGTCATTCTGGTGACGAGGCCAAGCTTTTTCTACACGCAAAAAGGGCCAGCGTATGGAGGGGTTTGGGGTCGAATGCCAGCCTTTGCTCCGACGATGCGGCATCTGATTTATAATAGGATTATATTGTGATAATTATCACGAGACACGTATCCTCAACGATTGGAGACCACCATGACGCGGAAAGGGATGAGCTTACTCGCGGCGGCTGTGGTCCTGGTGTTGGGCAGCATCCTCCCAGCGGGTGCCCAGGAGACGGGGGCAACGATTCTGCCGGAAGACTTCACATATCGGGGCGCGTTCCGGCTGCCGGTGGGCGGCCTGCGCCCGGATACGTTCGAGTACGGCGGCAATGCGCTGACGTTTAACCCGGATGGCGATCCTTCCGGCCCCGCAGATGGCTTTCCGGGGTCCCTGTTTATCACCGGGCATGACCGGTTGGCCTATGGCGAGCTTCCTGATGGCAGCCGCGTAGCCGAGATCGCTGTTCCCGTGCCGATCATTTCCAGTGCGGGGTCCAGGCTAAATCGTGCCGCCTATCTCCAGCCGCTGACTGACGTGGCGGCAGGCTTCTTCCTCGGGCTGGATGAGATTCCGCGTATCGGTTTGCAGTACCTGAATCGCCCGGAAACCGGCCCGAAAGTCCATATCGCCTGGGGCCAGCACTTCCAGCCGGATGATCCCCCGACCCCATCACACGCCTGGTTTAATCCTGACCTGGCGCACGCAAACATGCAGGGCAGTTGGTTCGTCAGCCCGGAACATCCCTACAGCGTCAACGGCTACCTGTTCGAAATCCCGGCGGACTGGGCGAATGCCTACGTCGGTGGGCGCTATCTGGCAACCGGGCGCTATCGCGATGGGGGCTGGTCGGGGATGGGACCGGCGCTGTTCGCGTACCGGCCCTGGATAGACGAAAACGGCACGCCCGCGCAGGATGGGTCTGTGCTGGAGTCGATTCCCCTACTGCTGTACGCAGACTCGAACATGACCGATCGCATCGAGCGCAGCCTGGAGGGTTACCAGCACGCCGATGAGTGGGAGGGTGGTGCCTGGCTGACGACCGCGGATGGCCGCTCGGCGGTGCTGTTGGCCGGGACGAAGGGCACCGGGGGAAAATACTGGTACGGCTGGGTTCATCCGCAGGGGCCAGAATATCCCTGCGTGGAAACCGCATTCGTCGGCGAGTTCGATGTGTGCCGCCTGGCTGATGGCACGCCCTGCCCTTCGACCGATTTGCAGGGATGCAGCGGCCATAACGATTATCGCGGTTGGTGGAGTTCGGCGTTCAGCGCGCAGTTCATCCTTTACAACCCGGACGATCTAGCGCAGGTGGCGATGGGTCAGATGGAGCCGCACGAGCCGCAGCCTTACGCCCGTGTAGACCTGGAACCTTATCTGTTGCACAATCCCGATGAGGTTGAGCGGGAGATGCTGGGGACCGGCGTCCAGCAGCGCGGCAGGATCGGGGATGTGGCCTACGACCGCGTTAATCAACTGCTCTACGTACTGGAACTTTACGCCGAGGGCGCGCAGCCAGTCGTCCACGTGTGGCAGATCCGCTAATGAGCGGGGTATGCTGGGGGTGGGTATTCTTCTGAACTGAAAAGAGCGTTTCATGACGGTTCAAGCGACGGTTCTGTGTGAAAATGCAGTGTACAACCGACCCGGCGTGGCCGAACACGGCTGGTCGGTCTGGATCGAAACTCCCTCCGGCAGCTACCTGTTCGACACCGGTCAGGGCAAGGGGCTGCTGTCTAATGCGGAGACATATGGCATCGACCTGCGGCAGGCGCAGGCGGTGATGCTCAGCCATCATCACTACGATCATACCGGCGGCCTGCGCGACGCACTGGGGGTAATCTGTGGTCCCGGCGGGCGCGAGGAGGTGAATGTCTACGCGCATCCCGATCTTTTTAAGGACAGCTTTTCGATCCATGACGGCCACCGTCCGCGTCACATTGGCGTGCCGTTTGCCCGCTCTGTGCTGGAAGCGGCGGGTGCGTGCTTCGACCTCAGCCGCGAGTGGCGCGCGATCGGCGACCGGGTGTACCTGTCCGGCGAAGTGCCCCGGCATACCCCTTACGAGACGGGCGATACGGCCTTGTATCACTATGACGCGGCGGGCGAACTGGTGCTGGACCCGATCGTGGACGATCAGACAGTGGTGATCGACACTGACCAGGGGTTATTCGTGATCCTGGGCTGCTCGCACGCAGGGCTGATCAACATTCTCGACCACATCATGGCGAAAACCGGGAAGCGCCACTTTCACACGATTATCGGCGGCACGCATCTCGGCCCGGTCCGCGAGGACCAGGTCCGCCAGACCATCGCCGCCTTGCAGCAGTACGACATCGACCACCTCGGGGTGTCGCACTGCACGGGGCAGGTGGTGGCGGCGCGGTTGCTGCACGTGTTTGGCGAGCGCTTTTTCTTCTGCAACGTCGGCCAGCAGGTGATCGTGGGCTAGCGATTCCGCACCGCTCTATGATTTGGTGACGTGAGCGGACTTGATGGCGTTGGCGCACTGCCCGGTTTGCTCGAAGTCGCGGATATTGGCAAGGGTCGTCTCGGCGATGGCGCGCAGCGCATTGCGGGTGAAAAAGGCCTGATGACCGGTGATGACGACGTTGGGGAAGGTCAGCAGGCGGGCAAAGATGTCATCCTGAATGATGCGGTCGGATAAATCCTCGAAGAACAGGTCGGCCTCTTCCTCATACACATCCAGCCCCAGGTAGCCGATCTGGCCGGATTTCAGCCCTTCGATGGCCGCCGCCGCATCGACCAGCGCGCCCCGGCTGGTGTTGATGAGCATTGCGCCGGGTTTCAGACGGTTAATCGCATCGGCGTTGATCAGGTGATAGGTTTCCGGCGTGAGCGGCGAATGCAGGCTGATGATGTCGGACTGGGCCAGCAGGGTATCGAGTTCGACGTAGTGCAGGCCCAGTTTTTCCGCTTCGGGGTTGGGGTACGGATCGTAGCCGAGCAGTTGACAGCCGAAGCCGTGCATGATGCGGGCGACCTCGATGCCGATCTTGCCGGTGCCGACGACCCCCATCGTCAGGCCATGAATGTCGAAACCGAGCAGCCCCTCCAGGTCAAAGTTGCCCTCGCGTACCCGCGCATAAGCCCGATGAGTCTTGCGGTTCAGCGTCAGGATGAGGGCGACGGCATGTTCCGCCACCGCGAACGGGGAATAGGCCGGGACGCGGACGACGGTGAGGCCGAGGTCTTCCGCAGCATTCAGATCGACGTGATTGAACCCGGCGCTGCGCAGCGCCAGCAGCTGCGTGCCGCCCTGAGCCAACTGCGCCATGAGGTCGGCATCCACCTGATCGTTAACGAAGATGCATACCGCTGGGAAATGCTCGGCCAGCGGCGCAGTTTCCGGCGTCAGACGCGGTTCGAGGTAGGTGATCTCATGACCGAAGGGGGCGTTGGCGGCGCTGAAAAAGCTGCGTTCGTAGGATTTGGCACTGAACAGGGCGACTTTCATCCCGCTGACTCCTCAATGTCTCTGTCCAAACAGCAAACTATACTCTCACCCGGACGCAGTTGCCGCCTGCGGGTCCTTCAAGGTAAGCTGTGCAGTATTCACGTCAGGAGACTCATATTGTACCAGCCGATGGGGTTGGTCTGAAAGTTTGACGATTGATGACTTTTCAACAGTATCGCTGCCTGGTTCGCTCAGATTTGTTTCGGCTGGCTGGGGAGCACCCTGTTTTTTTCAGGTTTCTCCGACTTGTCCTCTTCAGGCCAGGCACGCAGTACTTGTTTCTTCTGCGGACCACACGCTATCTTGCGGGTAAGCCCCTGCTGTTTCCTGTGTTTATTATGCTGCGCTTGATTTTAATGCACCTTTCGTATTACTACGGTATCAGCCTGCCCTACACGACCAGGATTGGGCCCGGCTTTTATATCGGGCACTTTGGCGGCATCGTGGTGAACGATCAGGTGATTTTGGGAAAAAACTGCAACCTGAGCCAGAACGTGACCCTGGGCATCGCTAATCGTGGGAAACGGCCCGGCTGCCCGGTCATCGGCGATGAAGTCTACATCGGCCCGGGTGCGGTCATTTTTGGTCATGTCACGATCGGCAACCGTGCAGCGATTGGCGCAAACTGTGTCGTCACGCGGGATGTGCCGGAGAACGGCGTGGTGGTCGGTGTCCCCGGCACGGTGATTTCGCTGAATGGCTCGGAAGGCTATGTGGATCATACCTGGGAACGCGACTGCCAGCATTGAGCTTCCTCGATCAGCGTGGTGCGAACTCTGTCAGGTATCAGGCGATGATGATGCCCAGCTTGCGCATTTCGTTCAGGAAATTGGTTGCCTCGGCCACCATCACGGCAAGCTGCGTCTGTTTATTGGCCGGAGTGTCTTCGGCCATGATTCCCTGGAACAGACGTACCGCAGCGGTCACCGATGCTTCCAGGTGGTCGTTGGCGGCAGCCGCGCAATCCGGGTAGACCGCATCAATGCGGTTGCGGATGTCCTGCAAGTCAAAGATCGCGGCGCGGATGTCGGGTGACGGTCGTGTATCCAGGCTGATGTTTTCGATTGCGCTCAGATAAGCGGTGACGTCGTCTTCGATCCCGGCATACCAGACTTCCACACCACAATCGTTCTGAGCCGTCACAATGCCGAGGTCGTCCAGCAAGACACCTACCCGCTCATACTGCTGCATCGCAATGTTCATTTCCGAGTTTGCTTCATTGGGGAAGCCCCGCACGTGGTTCTGGTAGGAGTTGTATACCGCCTGAAACGCGATCAGAAACACACTGTGAACCTCGGCCAAACACTCGGGTGTCTGGACCTCTTCAAAGGCGGCTCTGTTTACTTGAACCATGTCGCTGAGCGCATTGTAATCAAGGTTCTGACCATAGGCGGCCTGCATCAAGGTGAAGCTGATTTTGTTGATCGAAGGGCGGTTTGTGTTATACCAGGTTTGGGCGACTTCGGGTGGGCAGACGCTGCCCGGCATCGGGGTTGACCCGGGTTCGGTGGTTTCGGCACCGGCTACCGCAGTGGGCGCTGGCTCAGCATCCAGCAGGCTGGCAGCGACCCAACCCTCCGTGCCATCCGGCAGGCGGATGCCGATGCGCTGGTCGTGGCCATAAAATTCTCGCCAGGTGATGACAGC
>JAIOHO010000052.1 GCA_019912905.1 Anaerolineae bacterium | reverse complement strand
AGATAATATTGCCATCTTCCCAGTATTCGGGGTTATTTGTGGACGGTGTGCCCCCGCCAGTTGTTTCCATTGCTTCACCAATGGGCTTTACTTCCCATCCTTCCGGTATTGCCCCATACTCTGTACCGCTTTCCACCATGCGGACGGACTCATGGCCGGGGAAGCGGAAGTAGACGAACCACTCGCGGTAAAGGTCATGCGCGGCCTGTTCCAGCAGCTTGATGCGCCGAGTATTGTTCTCGATTAGGTCGTCGTAGGCCGAGAGGACCGCGGCGATGCGACGTTGGTTTTCGGGGTTGGGAAGGCGGAGCTTTATTGCCTTCAAATTCGCTTGAGATAATTTTGGTTGTGCGGTTCCAGTGATATAACCAGAAATATCGGCTTGAGCAAACCACGCAACCAAAAAATAGTCATCAGCTACATCTTTCTTGGCTCTAATTATATGCGCGTGATTGTTTACCCAGAACTTTCCCGTAGCAAAAAAAGCTACCGGTAGTTTGCGACTGTTTAGATTCTCACCATCCTCCGCTACTAAAATATAGCGTCCTTCAAAAATATAGTCATCGATGTAGTCGATGATGCCAGAAGCACCGTAGTATGGATAGGCACCCTGTCGCTTTTGACGTTCCATAGAACTTAGAGGGATTCTCTGATTGTCGAAAACCTCAATGACATCGCCAAGTTGAACTTCTTGCCAGTCATCTACAGGATTCATTGGCCGTTTTCCAAAAACTGTCGCATGTTTTCGGCGATGCGTTCTTCCAGTTCGTGAGCCTCAGCATTGAGCAGTTCGAGTTCCTCATGTAGTGCTTCCAACCGCTGCTGAAAGTCAAAATCATCGACTTGCCGCGCCGCCACGCCCACGTAGCGTCCGGGGTTCAGGCTCCAGCCTTGCGAAGCAATCTCGTCAATCGTCGCCACCTTGCACAGTCCCGGCACGTCCAGATACACGCCGTTGGGGAATTGTTCGGCCAGCATCTCATCGCTGCCATCGCCTATCTCCGGCAGTTCACCCCGATACAGCCGCACGATGTTTGCGAGAAACTCGATCTGCGTCTCAGTGAAATCACGGTGGGCGCGGTCCAGCTGCCGATAGATGTTGCGGGCGTCGATGAATAGGACCGTCCGTTCACGATCTGTGCTGTGTTTGCCCCGATCCAGAAACCAGAGGGTGCAGGGGAGAGTCACTGTATAGAAAAAATTGCTGCCCACAGCCACCATCACATCGACTGCGCCGTCTTCGATCAGCTTCTGGCGGATGCTCTGTTCAGAGCCGCGTGCATCGCTGGCGCTGTTCGCCATCACAAACCCGGCCCGGCCTTGCGCATTCAGTGTGCTGTAGAACAATTGAATCCACAGGTAATTGCCGTTATCTACGGTCGGCATCCCAAACGGAAAACGCCGCTGGTCGTCTTTGATCTTCTCTTTGTCCACGCCGTTGACGTTAAACGGCGGATTCGCCATCACGAAGTCAAACCTGCCAGCGCTGCGATGGATGTCATCGTAGTAGCTGTTGCCCTCGCGGATGTCCCCGGCCAGCCCATGCACGGCCAGGTTCATCTTTGCCAGGCGCACGGTCTCGCTCACGCGCTCCTGACCGTAGACGCTGATCTGGGCGTTGGGGTTCTGATGATGGTTCTGCACAAAGCGGGCACTCTGCACGAACATGCCGCCGGAACCGCAGGCGGGGTCGTAGATACGGCCATGATATGGCTCGATGATCTCCACGATCAGCCGGACGAGGGCCGTCGGCGTGAAGAACTCACCGCCTTTTTGCCCTTCGGTCATGGCAAAGTTGCCGAGGAAGTATTCGTAAATCTTGCCGAACACGTCGCCGTCCAACCCTTCGAGCGGGAAGTTCAGCGCCTTCATCAGCGACACCAGCAGATCATTCTCGAAGCGGTGGTACTGCTTGGGTAAGACGCCTTGCAGGTCGCTGTTGTCCTGCATGATCGCTTCCATCGCATCGTTGATGGCGCGTCCGATGTTTTCGCTTTCGGGCAGGCGGATCAGGTTTGACCAACGCGCCTCATCCGGTACGTACATCACGCCCTGAGCCTGATAATCCGTTTTGTCGATGGTGCGGCGGCGGGTGGATTGCCCAGCGAGGCGCGCCTGGGCTTGTTCGAAGCGGAAATCCGCATAGCGCAGGAAGATCAGCCCCAGAACCGGAATGGAGTATTCCGATGAGCGCAGTTTGGAATTGGCGCGAAGCTGGTCGGCGGCTTCCCAGAGGCGTTTTTCGACTGTGGTGTTATTGGCGACCATGAACTATTTTATGCTCCTTACAGCAGTATTTATTGTAAACCGGAAAAACCATCTGCGCACCTTGATTGCTAGTTGGGGTCGTTCATGCGGCGCTCGATAGAATAGAAGTTGCGAAGCCACTATTCAGCGAGCAAACCCCATGAACGACGATTACATTGTACCGGTTTACGTCATAATCGATGATGTGTTGCGACTGATGAACTACCAAGACGATGTACGGGCAAGTGTGAGCGCAGCCGAAGTGTTGACGGTCGCGGTGGTAGCGGCCCGGTTCTTCCAGAACCACCATGAACGCGCCCTGTGTATCCTGCAAAAGCTGGGCGATATTCCACGCCTGAGTGTGTCGCGCTTCAACCGACGCTTGCACGCGCTGCAAGAGCAGCTGTGGCACCTGACCCAGGTGTTGAGCGAGGTCTTTGCCGCAGGCAGCGTCTATATCATTGATACTCTGCCGCTGCCCGTATGCAAGCGGGTGCGTGCCCGGCGCTGCAAGAAGGTCCAGGGTGAAGCCTTCTGGGGCTACTGCGCCGCCAAAGATGAATTCTTTTTCGGCTGGCAGTTGCATCTGTTGTGTGATGCCCAAGGTGTTCCAGTCGCTTTCGATGTCTTGCCTGCCCGTTGGGATGAACTTACTATCGTTCAAGACCTGCTGGCCGTACTGCCTGAGGGCAGTTCGGTGGTAGCTGACAAAGGTTACATCAGCGATCAAGATCAGCAGTTGAGCTACATCCATAGCTCGGTCCGCCTCATCCCCAAGCAACGCCGTAACATGCGCGGCAACTCCCGCGAAGACGCTCATCTCATCCGCCAACACCGCTCGATGATCGAGACTGTCAACAGCCAGTTGGAGAAGATGGGTGTTCAGCGTCTCCATGCGCGCACTGCTCCCGGTTTCATGCTGAAACTCTTGTCGTCTTTGACTGCTTTGTCTTTTGCGCATGTTCTCTAGCAATCAAGGTATCTGCGCTGTTGAGATGGTCTGTGCCGGAACCGTAACTCAGTGCTCATGCAATACGGACTTTGATCTGGGTATAATAGCAGGGAAGGGTAGGGAGAACGACCATGACCGTTGCCGAAATCCTGGAACAGGCGAAGACGTTGAGCGCGCAGGAGCGCAAAGAACTGGCGAAAATGTTGATTGATTCGCTTGACGTGCCAATCTCCTCTTCAGGCGAGCCGCCAGAGCATTGGGGCAGGGCGCTGAACCGCCTGCTGGATGAACTGGGTCCCATTGACCTGATCTATCCCGAGATCGAAGACCCGGTGGAATGGGTCCAGCATATCCGGCAGGAGCAGCACCAGCGGCGGTTGGGAGACTGGGGCGAGGACGCGTGACCGTCGGTCTGGTCGATACCACCGTCATCATCCATTCCTTCCACAAGAATCCGGCGGCGCAAGCGTGGGTCGATACCCAGGCCACGCGCCTGTCGATCACGCCAATCACCTGGCTAGAAGTCATGTACGGCGCGGGCAGTAAGGTGAAACAGGCCGCGTGCAAAGCTATTCTGGATCGCTTTGAGATGATCTACCTGACGCAGGCGGATCAGATGTGGGCGATGGGGCATCTGGCGCGCTACCGGCTCAGTCATGGGATTGGGATGAACGACTGCCTGATCGCAGCGGTGGCCCATCGCCTGCAAGTGCCGCTGTACACGCACAATCTGAAAGACATGACGCCGTTGGTCGGCAGCCTCGCCATCAAGCCTTACCGAAGTTAGGAACCGGTTCCTGGATGGCCGCGATGCGCTCGGCCAGCAGGTTGGTGACCCCGCCATCCCGTTCCACCATGCCGACCACACCCAGAAAGGCGCTGCCCCGACTGTATCGCCTGAAGCACTTTCATATCTTCAACGGGCCTTGTCATAAGGTATCCATGCTTAACAGAATGCTGCTGTATTGTTTCACACAAACCTCTAAAACGGGCTGATCTGGGGGTGAATCAGCCGTCAAAATGCTGGGTCTGAGCGGGAAAGTGAAACGATTCGTTCAATTCTGTTAAGCTGTACTGTTCGTAATCAACAGTTCTTTAAGCCATAATTGTGGGCATATCGAGCTTTAATTCAGCTAGATGCTGCGGAGCGATTTGTGCATGGCGCATCTGTTTTTCTCATATGCCCACGACGATGCTGAACGCTTATATCCCATTCATGCTCGTATGGAATTGGTCACGGAACACACGCTGTGGCTGGACAGAATCGGCTTAGAGCGCGGCACAGTCTGGGAGTATTCGATCAAGGCAGCGATTGATGACAGTTATGGAGTGATTTTCGCGGTAACGAAAACTTTCATCATCCGACCGTTCATCCTCGAGAAAGAAATCCCCTGGGCCTTCGAGCGCTTTGAAGACAAACAAGGGGCGCAGTTATTCCCCATACTATTTGACGATGTGGCAGTGCCGGAGCTGCTGAAAACACCCCATATCGCCCATTTAATTGATGCCCGCGATGGGGATATGGAGCGGGTCTATGCCGAGTTGAAGCATATACTGCCGCGACCACAGGCGGGGACACAACCTT
>JAIOHO010000517.1 GCA_019912905.1 Anaerolineae bacterium | reverse complement strand
CTATTGGACTCAGGACAGCAGCAAACAAACCGGCCCGGATGATGTCTTCGGTCCCGCAGCATTGACCTGCAATCGTGACGAGACAGCAGATGAAGTCTCAACAGAGGAAGACTTATTTACAGTCAAAGTAAACGGCAACATCAATCTGCGCTCCTGTGCAGGCACAGATTGTGAGATTGTGAAGACTGCGCAGGATGGTTCCTTATTGACGGTCATCGGTCAAGAGGGAGATTGGTACAAAGTGAGGCTGGATGAGGGTCCGGCTTACGTCGCCTCCTGGCTCACCGTTCGTGGTCCAGATGCAATTATTGCTGTAGGCACCCCCTATGTTGATGCAGCTACCGGATGCATCGTCGTGTTTGATCGAAAACGCGGGGACATGGACATGGCGCTGATCCTCAGCGGAGACAAACAAAACGATCTCTATGTGGACCTTTACCGCCCAAACGAAACGCGACCACTACGGGTAGAAGGTCAACTCGACAAGACTTTTATGGATACCGGCGACCCCTACATCCACCAGTATTATAGTTGGAGCGTGGGCTGGCCGACAGGCACCTACCAGCTTGAGATCTCGGTTGGCGACCAAACCAGCAGGCTGGCCTGGGAGATGAGCGAACGAGGGGATTACAACATTTACGTCATGTGCGATTAATCTCATCCAGGCACACAAACAGTCTGATCTGGTTCCAGGGGACGGGGATGCCGCCTGGAACCAGAGTCAACTGATACGGAGTCATGGGATTCAATTCAGTTGAACGACCTGGCCGTTCTCGGAGCGAAAACGCACCGGACGCAGCCCACCCGACAGAATCACGCTGCGGACTGGCCCGGCGACCACGACGTCCGCCCGGTCGATCTTCTCCGCACCTGGGGCCGGGATCACCAGCAGCGGTTCGCCCGTATCCGCCATGACCGGGACCGTCTGAGGATTGCCTACCGCGTCGAACACCTGCGCCTCGCCGAAGTCACCCGCGCTGATCAGAAACTCGCCGCTGCTGAAGGTGTCGCTCCACAGGAGATACAGCGTCGCATCGCCGTACCCTGCCGTGATCAGTGTGGCGCTGCGACTGCTGAAGCGCTGGATGTCCCCGGCCCCGCCCAACTGCTGGATGACGCGCTGATAGGCCTGAAATGCGGGCCGCGTCGAGCCATCCTGCCGCACCAGTCCCCAGGGTTCGCTGACGTTGGGCACGTACTCGTTGTCGTACAGCCGATACACTGCCATCCGGTCGGCCCCTGCCGCCAGCGCGAGACTGCTGGCCTGGACGATGAAATCGGCCTGCTGTTCCAGGGAGACGTTAAACGGCGCGTTGATCGGCGTCTGCGGGTCCCGGCGCGGGCTGGCATTAAATTCGTTCAGCCAGATTTGTTTGTCGCCCAACCCGAAGCTGTTGAGGATGTCCTGATGCGCGCTGACGATGGGAAACACGCTGGACGTCGTGAAGTAGATGTGCAGCGAGACCCCGTCAAAGTACCAGTTATTCGCGGCAGCGTCCGGGTCCCGCGCGATGACTTGCAGCAGGCGGCGCACGTAGGGGGCGCGGCCCACCTGGACGTCATGCCACCAGGTCACACCGGCCAGTTGAATATGCGCCCCCGGGTCCACCGCATGAGCCGCCAGGTAAGCCGTCTTGAGCACATGAAAATATTCGTTGACGTCACCAGCAAACTCGACCGTACCTTCGCCGGGGCGGATGTCCGGCTCGTTCAGGATGATCCAGTGATGCACGCCCAGGCCGCTGTAATGGCTCACCAGCCGGGTCACAAACGCGCCAAATTGATTATTGGGGTCATCGTAAGGCAGGTCGATGCCGCTGGGCACGCCGTTGAACTGGCCGGATTCCGCCGCCCAGCCGGGCACTCCTTTGATCAGGCCCACGATCTGGCGGCCATTCCCCAGGTAGCCCTCCCCAATCACACCCGTATTGAAGTCGTCCGGGCCGTTGGGCTGCAACTGCTCCCAGGGAAAGGTGATTCGTTCCCAGCTCACGCCGAGCGCCGAGGCCATGTCGGGCCGGTAATGGGCTTCCACCACGCCAAACACGTGGTCGGCGGGCATGGGCGCGGCCTGCACCCCCGAAGCCAGCAGCAGGCACAGCGCCACCAGGCCGAGTCTGTGCAAATTCATGGGACCTTCCTTTCGCGGAACCTGACCTAACCGGTTCACGTGCCTCATAGTACTCCGCCACGAACGCGCGCACAACGGGACTACGGCGCTACAGGCCGACGGCATTGTGTCCGTATGTCAGGATTCTTCCAAACAAAAACGCCCAACCACAGGTTGAGCGTCTGATGCATGCTGGGGGACCTGGATTCGAACCGGGATTCTCGGCTCCAAAGGCCGCTGTTCTGCCGTTGAACTATCCCCCAATGGGTTGAAATTATTCTAACATGACTGAACCGGGAGTAAAAGTGCGGGTTTCGCGTGTACAATGGTTCTTTAATCAAACAAACCCTCGCCTGGATGTGAGACGAAAGGCCAATCATGGATTGTCGAGTCGGCTGCGGCGCGTGTTGTATCGCGCTCTCGATTTCTTCTCCC
>JAIOHO010000516.1 GCA_019912905.1 Anaerolineae bacterium | reverse complement strand
CTTGGGTGGAATGCTCCTCATCCTTTTCGGAGTAGCTAATTGTTTTTACGGCTACACTTATTTTCGCGTCCTGCTGGCGATCTGGGGCTTTGTCCTGGGCGGCGCGCTGGGCCTGAGTGCGGCATCGCAGGCCTCGCCGGTGGTGATTCTGGCAGCGGGCGGCATCGGCGCGGTGTTGGGGGCGCTGCTGATTTACTTCGTGTTTCGCGCGGGTGTGTTCATCGTCGGGGCGGCGCTCGGCTATGCGCTGGCGATCGTGCTGCTGACACGCCTGGGCATCCAGGGGAATATCCCGGTGCTGGCGGTCGGCGGCGCGCTGGTCGCCGGTCTGCTGGCACTGATGCTCAACCGGGCGTTCATCGTCCTGCTCACGGCCATCGGCGGTGCATCGAGCATCGTCATCGGTGCGGTGATTATCCTGGATGGCGAGCGTGTGGCGCAGGTGCTCAGCGAGCGGCAGGTATCGGCAGCGCTGATGGACATGCCGCTGCTGGTTGGCCTGCTGTGGCTGCTGGTGGCGCTGCTGGGCATCCTCAGCCAGTACCGCACGCGCTCCACCCATGCCTGAGGGGAGGCCGACCGATGCTGGAAAAACCTGACCTCCAGGACGAGGCGCTCATCACCTGTCTGCGAGTTCACTACGGCCTGCCGGTCTGCGCGCTCGAATTTCTGCCGATTGGTTACGACTCCTCGGCCTGGGTCTACCGCGTGGAGACGGACGATGCGACTCCCTATTTCCTCAAAGTCCGGCGCGGAGTGGTCTACGAGCCGAGCCTGCGTGTGCCCCACGCCCTGCACGCTCAAGGCATTGCCGAGGTCGTCGCACCGCTGGCGGCTCAAAGTGGGGCGCTGTGGCAGCGCCTGGACTCCTTCAGCCTGATTCTGTACCCCTTCATCGAAGGGCGCACGGGGATGGACGGTGGGATGACTGCCGAGCAGTGGATGACCTTCGGCAGGGTGTTGAAGCAGATTCACAGTCTGCCGCTTGCGCCGGAACTGCAAACACAGGTGGTCCGCGAGACGTTTACGCTCCGGCCCCAATGGATGCAGGTGATCCAGCGCTTGCAGGCAGAGGTGCCGACCGGAGTCTATCGAGACCCGGCGCAGCGGGTGATGGCGGCGTTCTGGGATGAGCGGCGCGCGGAGATCGAAGCCATCGTGCGGCGGGCCGAAATGTTGGGCCGCCTGCTGGAGGCGACTGCGCCGGAGCAGGTGCTGTGTCATGCCGATATTCATACGGCGAACGTCCTGATCGACGGCCAGGGCTGCCTGTTTATCGTCGATTGGGATGGCGTCCTGCTGGCCCCGGTCGAACGCGACCTGATGTTTGTCGTCGGTGCGCACGAGGAAGACCTGTTTTTTACGGGCTACGGCGCAGCGGCAGTCGATCCGCTGGCGCTGGCGTATTATCGCTACGAGTGGGTGGTGCAGGAATTGGGCGATTTTGGCGAGCGGGTCTTCTGGCTGGACGACGTGGGCGCGGAAACGCGGCAGGATTCCGTGCGCGGCTTTCGCCAGTTGTTCGATCCGGGCGATGTGGTCGAAGCGGCCTACCAGTCGGAAGACGATCTGCCGCCTGAGTACGCGGACGGGGGATAGACGGCGCGATTCTGAAAAATATCGAAAAATATCGCTCGTAAGCGGAAATTGCTGCTACAGTGTAATCAATCAGTACGTGTATAGGATGGAATTTAGGGTGTCGTATGCCTATTTCGATGATCTGGCAGAATGAAGACCGGGCTGTCGCTTACAGCCAATTGGTTGGACACTGGAATATGAAGCAGTTTCGCCAGGCCTGGAACCGGGGCCGGGAATTGATGCTTGAAAAGCCGGGCGAACAAGTTGATTTTATCCTGGACCTCCGCGAGAGTATTCTGATCCCCCCTGACTTTGTCCGCCAGTTTCGCCAACTGAAATTCGACCCGACGCAGAATCTCGGCCAGATTGTCTTTGTCGGCGCGGACGATCATATTCAGACGCTGATCGGCACGATCCTTTGGACCCTGACATATCACCTCGACGTCTCCTATGCGGACAGCCCCGACGAGGCGCTGGCGCTGATTGACGAGCTGCGTATGGAACGGATGGTCCTTTCCGCCTGAACCACCCTGTTAAGCGGACCTCAAGCTCTGTACAATGCCCGGCTGCCAGATGCCGCCAGTCCAGATGATTCTGGGCCGCGTGAGGATAAGAGCAAGCCGCGTGAATTTCGCCCTGAATTACTCTCCCCAGGCCGCTGATCTGCTGGGGGCTGGCCTCATCGACATGGACCTGTTCAAATGCCCGGACTGGCCGGATCTGATCGAGCAGGCGCGCGCCTGGCGGCCCGTCTACGTGCATTTTCCGCTGGTGGCCGGACAGCACAACGTCGAACGTGTGGGCCTGGGCCGTATTGCGGAACTGCGGCGGGAGACCGGAACCGATTTCGTCAATACGCACATCGCGGCACGTTATGAGAATCTCGACGATCCTGAGAATACAGAGGCAGCAGTCGAGGTCATGCTGCAAGATGTGCGGCCCCTGGTCGAACGATTTGGCGCGGCCCACGTCATCGCAGAAAACATCCCCTATCCCGATATTCCCGATGACAAACCGCGAGTCGTGGTCGAACCGGCGGTGATTCGCCAGGTGATTGAAACCAGCGGCTGCGGCCTGCTGCTGGACCTGGCCCATGCCCGACTGACGGCGGAACATCTGCAAGTGGACGTTTGTACGTATATTGAACAACTTCCGGTGGACCGTCTGCGCGAACTGCATGTCACCGGCATCGGCCTGAACCGTGAGGGCCTGCGTGAAGATCATCTGCCGATGACCGACGCCGATTGGGATTTGTTCGACTGGGCGCTGGACCGGATCGGGCGCGGCCAGTGGGCACGTCCACAGGTGGTAGCCTGCGAGTATGGTGGCGTCGGCCCGATGTTCGACTGGCGCAGCGAGCGCGAGGTGATGGCGCACGATATTCCACGTATGTTCACCCAGGTCCGGTCGCTGCGCTAGGCGCATACCGCCCGCAGACATCCCCCAAGATACCGGGGGTGGCCTCGATACGGGCGGGCGTCTACAATTGACGAGCACCTTTTTCTGTCCTCAAGCTAGAGATGGTATTGGAATCGCGATGACCGGAGACGGCGAGATGACTTTGTTACCGCTGCATGAAACCATCAATCGTTGGATTGATGAAGCTTATATTCCCCAGCAGCCGCAGGCCATGATTAAAACGCTGTCGCGGATGGCCTGCTCGAACCTGACGGCGCTGGCGAGTATGGCCGACTCGTTTCCGGTGGGGGATGGGCTGGTCTACGCCGGGTATGAAGAGGTGGAATGTCCGATTATTTCCGCCTTCGTGACCTATCGCAAAGAGTATCCGCTGCATCGCACCGGGGCACTGAAATTTAAGTTCGCACCAGCACAGGACGATGGAAGCGGGTTCGAGGCGCTGGTGATCGCGGCCTGGGTCAGCGACGAGGATATTGGCGTCCAGATGATCGTGATGGCGTGTATGCCGCGCGCCTATGCCAGTCACTGGCTGACATTCGAGCAGGAATGCCATCGCATCGCCAGCTCCGC
Organism: Anaerolineae bacterium; assembly: GCA_019912905.1. Taxonomy (GTDB): domain Bacteria; phylum Chloroflexota; class Anaerolineae; order Aggregatilineales; family Phototrophicaceae. Next base: position 1,825 of record JAIOHO010000516.1, on the reverse strand, counting down.
CATTACTTACCGCGATAAGGTCTACATCGTCGGCGGGGCCGAAGATACGTTTGATGCCACGGTCGATTGGAATGATGTGTATCTGCCCGCCGACCTGAAGGCCGGTATTATGCAGGATGTGGACGCCTTTTTCGAAAAGGGCGTTGCCATCTACCAGCGGCTGAAGATCAACCCTTTCCGCAAACTGCTGCTGGCCGGTGTGCCCGGCACCGGCAAGACGATGCTGTGTTCGGCGCTGGCGAAGTGGGCCCAGGCGAAAGGCCGGTTCGTCATCTATGTGTCCGGTGCCAACCAGTTTGGCGCGAAATTCTGGAAGATTCATCAGGCTCTGGATATGGCCGCCGAATCCGATTCGCCGACGATCGTAATCGTCGAAGAACTGGACGCGTACCTGGACGAAGAATCGAAGGCCCAACTGCTGAATGTGCTCGATGGGTCCGAGACGCCGATGAATCCGCGGGGTACGATTATGATTGCGACCACCAATCACCCGGAGATCATCGACAACCGCGTCATGAAGCGGCCTGGACGCCTGGACCGCATTTTTATTATTCCTGAGCTGGAAGACGAGCAGAGCGCCGAGGACATGCTGCGGGCGTACCTGGGTGACGACTGGTGCGACCAGCACCGCACGATTATCCCCCGCCTGCTGAACAAACCGGCGGCGTTTATCCGCGAGGTGGCGCTGTCGGCACTGACGGTGGCCGCCTATCAGGATCTGGACGGCCTGCCGTTGGAAGTGCTGGTGACGTCGCTGGAATCGCTGGAGAAACAGATCGAGGCGAAAGACGACTTCCTGACGGCGCACAAGCGCACGCCGATCGGTTTGATCGGGCAGGGCCGACGCAATGGCAACCGCTCGTAACTCCGGCGGGAAGCGTGATCAGTTTTCAGTTACCAGTCAACAAACCATACAGCCTTGTGTTTTTCAAGCGAGGTTGTGAGGTGAGTCGTGATTTTCACGCTCACATGACAGATAGGTAATCTCGGGGCGCTGTGCGGCTTCTCAGGACTTACTGCGATGGGGTGGGCACCACAATGCCCGCCCCTTTTTTGACTCTCTGGTTCGGTCAGCCCCCGGCCAGGATGGGCTGCACGTCGGTCCCAGCGATGACGGCAACTCCCTCCGCAATCAGACCATCCGCTCCGGGCTGGATGCGATCTGAGGGGAGGCCCATCAGCGCCGCCAGATAGCGCGCGGTCCAGATATGGCTGCCGCCGTAATCGCGGATGACCGTCTGGTTGTTCGAGGGCTGGGCGGTGTTGCCCACCTGATCGACGGTAATGCCTTTACTCGCCAGCCAGTCGCGGGTCTGACCGGCCAGTCCTGCGGTGTCGGTATCGTTAAAGACGGCGATGGTGGTATCTTCGGCCAGGGCGCGGCTGCGCAGGTCGGCTTCACTCATGTCGGCATCGGGCGGATTGAACACCTGCTGCACCAACTGGCGGATGGCGTTGTAATTGGGGAACAGCACCTGATCGCCGGTGGCGGTGGTGCCGAAGGTGACGTACAGGTTGTCGATAACGCCAAAGCGGATATTGTCGCGCGGGATGCGCTGCACCAGCGTCGCCAGGCTGATGATCTCTTGCAGCGTCAGGTCGGTGGTGAAGCTGTCGCTCAATTCGTCCCAGAGCGTCGGAGCCTGGGTGATGAGGTTGCCGACCCCTTCCAGGCTGACCAGCCGCTGCTGCATGGCCGACAGCACTTCCTGCTGCCGCCGGGCGCGGTCAAAATCGGACCCCTGGGTGGCGCGAGTGCGGGCATATTGCAGCAGGTGCTCGGCGTCCAGCGTCTGGCAGCCCGGGTCAAAATGGACATGAATCG
>JAIOHO010000515.1 GCA_019912905.1 Anaerolineae bacterium | reverse complement strand
ATAATGGACCATGCAAAAACCCTTTCTACGCATTTGATGAACCTACAGAACAACGCTCATTCGTTAATCAAAATGTACGTCATCATACTGGCCGTAATGATTGGTGCTCTCGCGCTGCGCCCAGAACCCTATGCTATGGCGGCACCCTTGATCGATGATGGCTACTATGCGTTCAGTGTGTCCCGCAATATTGCGCTGGGCAAAGGTATCACCATTGATGGCGAGCACCTGACAAACGGATTCCAGCCGCTGTTTGTTTTCCTGACCATTCCGTTGTTTCTCATCGCCGGTGAAGACCGAATGCTCGCTGTCCGATTTGTGGTCGGATTTCAATGGTTCGTCTACCTGAGTTCCGCTTACGTATTGGCTCTGCTGGTCCGCGACTTTCTGGCCCCGCAAAGTGAGAACAAACGCAAGCTTGCGTTTTACCTGACTATGTTTGTCTATCTGGTCAGTTTGCATATTCTGTTGAATTATCTCAATGGGCTAGAAACGGGCCTCACATTGTTCATGTACCTTCTGGTGTGGCGCTTTTACCAAACCGGCAGAGAAAAGACGCTTATTGGACTCCTTGTGTTTGGGATGATTCTAGGTCTTCTGGTGCTCACACGAATTGATGCCGCGATTTTTGTGGTCGTCTTCACCCTGTTTTATCTTGTATCTCGCTTGCGAGAGGGTTTGTTTTCAGCATTCCAACGTGCGACTTTTCTGGGCATAACAGCCTTGTTGGTTTCGTCGCCGTGGTGGTTCTTTAATCTAACGCAGTTCGGAGCGCTGCTCCCATCCAGCGGACAGGCACTACAAGTCGGTTCTGGCTCCTTTTATGAATCGACCATGGAGATGCGAGTCAGGTATGCCCTGACCGCGCTGCTCAAAAATACCATGCCTGCTGCCTATTTTGGCAATCTCGACGAGAACATTTTCTGCGATTTGATACGGCTGGTGCTGACTATTGTCGTGATTGCACTGGCATGGCGTTTGTGCAAGACATTCGTAGTGCAAGCAGCGAACAACACATTATCTGTGGCACAGCGCCGCACAATCTATTTTGGATTATGCCTGCTATTGTTCAGTGTGCTGTTGATCATCTGGTACACAACACAGCTTGTGGCAGGCTGGTTCTACGACCGCTACTTCACCCCGATATCGCTGCTATCAGCGATCATCATCGTCCTCGTGCTTAGGTGGCTATTCACTCGCCTGCCACGAATATCGCTAGCTTTGTGCAGTGTACTGGCGCTCATTTCGATTGGGCTGCTGGGTTTGTCGCACTTTGGCAAATCCTTCACGGGGGAGTCTTATTGGAATCAGATTTCCCTGGTGAGCGATTATGTTCCCTCAGACGCAGTGGTAGGTGCTCCCCAGAGCGGCACGCTGGGATATTTTCGTGACCGGATTGTCAACCTGGATGGAAAAGTCAACACAGATGTATTTGACTATATCGAAAGCGGCACGGCCTGGCAGTATCTCCAGGAACAGAATATTGAATGGGTGTCTGATGCGGTGGACCCTGTCAGACTGTTGTTCAGAGGACAACCAGAACAATTCGGGTGGCAGCTTGTTGATGTGAGAGGCAATTTCCTCCTGTATCATCACATCGAGGGAAGTTAATCCCACGAATGTGACCAGATGGCCGCTTTCGGCCTATCCAGTTGCGGCAGGTCGTAATCGTAAAACACCCCCCTGTGAGTAACGGATGCTTCGAGCGGTACGCAAGGAAGATAACGTTTGTCCAACTCTATCCGGCGTTCGAGCAATGCGATAGCCCCAGCGCAGAACAGGTTTTCGGGTTTGCTTACCTTGACGCGCTGCGTGTGCGGGAGAGGGGGTATCTCAAATGTACGTCTCAAAAAGAAATGAGACGCAAAAGACAAAGCAGGCGGAGATGGTTTAGCGTACTTTGGGGCAAATGTTGAATGCGAATTATTCAACCTGACTTCGCCTGAATAGGATCAGTTTGGGGCACAGCGGCCTGTGCCCCGGACGTGTGCGGAAGGGCTAGAGAATTTCCGCCAGCGCGCTCACCAGCCGGTCACAGTCTTCGGGCGTGTTGTAGCCCTGGATCGAGATGCGCATGTTGTTTTTGTCACCGATGGTGCCACCTGCCGGGACGATCTTGTAATCGTAGTACAGACGGTCGTTAATCTCTCGCAGGCGATCCTTCGGCATGGGGATGCTGATCATCTGGGCAAACCACAGGTCCAGATCGGTGGCGATGGGGTCCAGGCCGGTCATCTGGCCGATGCGGTGGTGCAGATCGACCGCCATCCGGTGGCAGCGCGCGCGGACGGAATCCCAATCATGCTCCCGCTGAAAGTCGATGGCGGCTGGAACGGTCAGAAAGGCCGAAATATCACGCGTGCCCTGCCATTCGTTGTGGCTGGCAAACGTGCCGTCAGGACCCCAGCCGTGGCTGATCACCAGCGGGTCGATCATCAGGTGATGCTCACGGCGGGCGAACAGGAAGCCCGCGCCTTTGGGGGCGGACAGCCACTTGTGACAATTACCGGAGTAAAAATCGGCTCCGATGGCGGTGAGATCAACGGGAATCTGGCCGGGGGCATGGGCACCGTCAATCACGGTGAGGATGCCCGCTTCCCGCGCGCGGCGGCAGATTTCGGCGATGGGGAAGATCAGCGCGGTGGGCGAGGTGATATGGCTGATGCTGATGACTCGCGTGCGCGGCGTGACCTCCGCCCAGAACGCTTCGACAAAGGACTCGTGTGAGGTGGCGGGCAGGGTGATGTGATGCTCGACCATGCGCGCACCGGTGCGTTCACAGACAAACGCCCAGGTTTTGTTGATCGCGCCATATTCGTGATTGGTCGTCAGAATTTCGTCGCCCGGCTGGAGTTTCAGCGACCGTGCCACCGTGTTGACGCCCTGGGTGGCGTTCACCACAAAGATGAGGTCCTCCACAGGAGTGTGGAGATAATCGGCCAGCTTCTCGCGGGCTTCATTGATCATCCCTTCGCGGCGGCGGCCCAGGAAATCGACCGGCTGCCATTCCAGGTCCCGCTGCCAGCGCTGGTATTCCTCAAACACGGGTTTGGGGCACGCCCCGAACGACCCGTGATTGAAGAAGGCAACTTCAGGATCGAGCAAGAACAATTCTCTCAGGTTTTCGAGCTGCATTGTGGTGTTCACACGAATCCTCTTGGTTGATGTCTTCGGATGGATTACCCGTTCAACTGGTCGAGGCTGACTTTGCCTGCGGCCAGGGCCTGCCTGAAATGCTGAATGGTGAAGGCCACCCCTTCGTGCAGCGGCGTGTTGGGCACCGCTCCGATCGCTGCCACAAGCGCGGAGTCATCGGTGCCATCTGGCAGGGCCAGCGGCTGCGGCTCGAAGGTGATTTTGCCCGCCATTTCCGGTGCCGCAGCGTCGATGGCCGCGACCACGTCCTGCATGGGCGCAACGGCTCCGCCCAGGTTAAAAACCCCGGCACCCTCGTAAGTAGTGCGGGCCGACTGAATGAAGATTTTGGCGACGTCATCGACAAACTGGAAGCCGTTGTAGCCGCCAAATGAAATATGATACGGCTTTCCTGCCGCCGCTGCCAGCATCGCTTTGGTGGGCGTCGAGGTCATGCCCTGGTCGCGCGCGGGGCCGTAGAGAGTGTAGGGGCGCAGGCCGATGCTGTGAATGGCGTAATCCTGATGGTAGATGAAGGCGGTGCCTTCGTTGGCCTGCTTATAGACGCCGTACAGGTTGCGGGGGCGCAGCGGCGCATCGTTCGGGATGATGCGGTCGGCATATTCATCGCCGCGCCCGTAGACGGCCACGCTGCTGGCATAGACCACATGCTTGAGGCCCAGGTTCTTGATCGACTCGAAAATGTTCACCGTGCCGACGACGTTGACGCGCGCCCCAAGCGGGGGATTCGCCCGGCAGAAAGGTACTTGCAGGGCGGCCAGGTGGATTACGTGGGTGGCGCTGGCGGCCTGCATCGCGGCTTGCAGCGCAGCCTGATCGGTGATGTCCCCGGCGACAAACTGAACGCGCCCGATTTCCTCATCCGACATGATGAGCTGGAGCCGCTGGGTATTGCTGCCCAGGTCATAGACCGTGACAGGCACCTGCTGCTGCACCAGATTGCGTACCACCCAGGCTCCCAGGCAGCCCAGCGCGCCGGTCACAAAAAATCGTTCCTGATTCATAAGAAGTTCCTTCTCAATCACTCGATCCCGGCGCTGCGTTCAAAGAGCCGACGCGGGGGTCGGCTCTGAGCGAAGCAGGGATGATGGCTTAACAATATGAATCGCTAGGCATCCAATTGACCTTTAGCCAGACCGACCGGCAGCGGCGCGGGCCGCGTGATTGCACTGGCAATCTCGATGTGGCGGCCTGTCTGCGAAGCCTGATCGACGGCCAGCATGACCTCCAGCACGTGATCGGCCAGATCGCCGCTGGCGCGATGCCCACGGCCCGAACGGAGCGCATAGGCCATGTCGGCCACGCCGATGCCGCGTTCCACATCACTGCTGTGCGACAGGGGAATCTCGCTCCAATCGTCAGCCCCGGCGCGGCGGATTTTGACCGGCCCGCGGAAGGTATTGGGATCGGGCACACTCAGGCTGCCTTCTGAGCCGTAGATTTCGATGCGCGGCAGATTATGCGACCAGACGTCGAAACTCATAATGACCGTGCCAACTGCGCCGCTGGCGAAATCCAGCACCCCGGCCAGATGCGTGGTCACATCGACGTCGATGACCTGGCCGTATTTGGGCTGGCTGGTGATGACGCGCTGCGGGAAGGTGGTCTTGCTGGAGCCAGTGACGCGCTTGACGGGGCCGAGCAGGTGCACCAGCGCGGTCAGGTAGTACGGTCCCATATCGAGCATCGGGCCGCCGCCCGCTTTGTAGTAGAACTCCGGGTCGGGATGCCAGGATTCGTGCCCGTGCACGGCCATAAACGCGGTCGCCGCGACCGGTGTTCCGATCCAGCCATCGTCGATCAGCTTGCGGCAGGTTTGCAGGCCGCCACCCAGGAAGGTATCCGGCGCGCAGCCGACCAATACGCCTTTGTCGCGGGCGGCTTGCAGGATCTTCTGGCTGTCGGCGCGGTTGAGTGCCAGCGGCTTCTCACTGTAGACGCTCTTCCCGGCGGCGATAGCGGCCAGATCGACTTCGGTATGGGCTTTCGGGATGGTCAGGTTGACCACGATCTGAATATCCGGGTCCGCCAGCAGCTGCTCAGGCGTGAGGGCTTTGACGCCGTACTGTTCCGCTTTGGTCTGCGCCCGGCTCATATCCAGGTCGGCACAGGCAACCACTTCGAGAATGTCGAATTTCGGGCACCACTGGAGGTAGCGGTCGCTGATATTGCCGCAGCCAATGATGCCGATGGGGGTCTTGTGGGTCATAAACCAAACAACCTTTCCGGTTGTAATACGGAAGGGGCACGGTAGGTCTGTGCCCCTCCAAGGGATACGCATTTACTGATCGAGCTGACCTTTGGGCAAACCGATGGGCAGCGGGGCGGGCCGTTCGACGGTGCTGCTGACCATGACGTGCTGGCCGCTGGCCGAGGCGTCGTGAATGCTATGCATCAGGTCGAGCACGTGATAGGCCAGACTGCCGCTGGCGCGATGGGGACGCCCCGACCGCAGTGCATAGGCCATGTCTGCAACCCCGATGCCGCGTTCGACATCGCTGCTGTGTGACAGGGGAATCTCGCTCCAATCCTCAGCCCCGGCGCGGCGGATTTTGACCGGGCCGCGGAAGGTATTCGGATCGGGTACACTCAGGCTGCCTCCGGTGCCGTAGATTTCGATGCGCGGCAGATTGTGCGACCAGACGTCGAAGCTGGTGATGAGGGTCGCAATCGGGCCACTGGTGAAATCGAGGACGCCGGCGACATGCGTCGGAATCTCGACGTCGATGGCGTGGCCGCGCAGTTCTGGTGGCAGTTTTTCGCTGGTGGCGAAGCGCTGCGGGAAGGAGATGCGGGCCGAACCGGTGATGCGCTGAACCGGGCCGAGCAGGTGAACCAGTGCGGTCAGGTAGTAAGGTCCCATGTCGAACACTGGGCCGCCGCCGACCTTGTAGAAGAAGTCCGGGTTCGGGTGCCAGGCTTCTGGCCCGTGACCGAGCATGAAGGCGGTTGCCGCGACCGGCGCGCCGATCCAACCATCGTCGATCAGCTTGCGGCAGGTTTGCAGGCCGCCGCCCAGGAAGGTATCGGGCGCGCAGCCGACCAGGACGCCTTTTTCTTTGGCGGCTTGCAGGATCTTCTGTCCATCCTCACGGGTGAGGGCCAGCGGCTTTTCACTGTAGACGCTTTTGCCTGCGGCGATGGCCGTCAGCGAAACACTGGCATGGACTGCCGGGACCGTCAGATTGATGACGATCTTAATTTCCGGGTTCGCCAGCATGTCTTCGAGCGTCATCGCCAGGACGCCGTACTGCGCCGCTTTTTCCTGCGCACGTTCCATCAGGATGTCGGTGCAGGCGGCGACTTCGAGGATGTCGAATTTGGGGCACCACGTCATGTAGCGGTCGCTGATGTTGCCGCAGCCGATGATGCCGACCTTAGTTTTTTCCACGGGACAGGCCTTTCCCGACCAGGAACTTGTAGCTGTCGGCGACCGCCGTGTACATATCCGTCGCGCAGCGGTCGAGTTCGACAATGTGCCACTCAGCGGTTGCGGCGGACGCGGCCATAATTGCCGACCAATCCATCACGCCAGAGCCGACTGCGACCATATCGGATTCAGGCTTGTCTGCCGGGCCGTCCTTGATGTGCAGGATGGGTGCGCGGCTGCCCAACTGCTTGATGACGTCTACCACGTTATGCCCGCCGACCTGGACCCAGTAGGTATCGACCTGGAAAAAGACGTTCGGATCGAGCAGTTCCAGCATGTGCTCATAGGCCGGGCGGCCATCCACGATGGTGTCGAATTCCCACCAGTGATTGTGATAGCCGACGGTGAGGCCGTGTTCGGCGGCGTTGGCGGCAGACTCGTTGATCAGATTGCAGTTGGCTTTGATCTTGTCAAGCGTGTCCCACTTGTCGCCGCGTCCGATGCCCGAAATGATGCGCTTCGAGCCGAGCGTGAGCGCGGTTTCAATCGCTTCGTTTTTGTTGGCCCCTTCCGGGAAGCGGGCGTGGATGCTCGGCACTTGCAGCCCAAGCTCTTTGTACAATTTCGCCGCAGCCTGGGCGCTGGAGCCAGGGAAACCGGCAGGTTCGACTCCGGCGTAACCGATTTCGGCCACGCGGCGCACCACGGCTTCGTATCCGCTCTGAGCGGCTTCACGCAGGGTGTATAACTGTAAACCAATTGGCGGAACCATGAATGAAACTCCTTATTCTATAGTTGATAGGTCTTTGTCGCGGTGCGGCCCCAGAGGTCTAGCTGTTCATCCAGGGTGAGCGCACCGGCCAGAGTCTGAAGCATTTGAACGCCGGCCTCGTAACTGCCCCCGCGCAGGCATACCGGCCAGTCGCTGCCATACATCAGGCGCGCCGGTCCGAACAAATCCAGGGCGGTTTCAAAGAAAGGGCGCAGCGTGTCGATGGACGGCGGCATTGGGTCTGCGGCGGTCAGATAGCCGGAGACTTTCATGACGGTATTGGGCAGCGCGGCGACCGGCTCCAACTGGGTACGCCAGTCGGCATGGTCATCCGCGTGGATTCTGGCTCCGGCAAAGTGATCGAGGACGAAGGTGACACCAGGATGAGCGGCGGCCAGTGCTCGGACCTGGGG
>JAIOHO010000514.1 GCA_019912905.1 Anaerolineae bacterium | reverse complement strand
GCCCAGTTCGGCCCGTGCCCGCACAGATTCGGCCAGCGTGCCGGGGCACACATCCGGGCAGTGGGTATAGCCGAAGAACATCAGCACGGTCTTTCCGCGAAAATCACTCAGGCTCACCGGCTCTCCGGTCTGGCTGGTCAGGGTGAAGTCGTGCACTGGATAGGCGGGCGAGACGATGGCGGTGCCGCCGGGTTCCGCGTTCTCCAGGCTGACCGAAGCCGGTTGGGGCGCAGCCAGTACGCGGCTGAGGGTGTAAGTGCCCAGAAAGACAGCGATGGCGGCGGCAATCATCAGGATCGTGTTCAGGTGGCTGCGCGGGTTCGTCTGGTTCAACATGGTGTCTGATCTCCTGTCATGAATTTGTGCAAGAACGGTCGGGCTGCGAGGAGTGTGTAGGGCGACCCGCAGGCCGCCCTCAAGAGTCGAGATTGTTGATTCCGAGATTGCCCTCACCCTAAATCCCTCTCCCTCAGAGAGAGGGACTTCGCTGAGCTTACTCGCTGTCCTCTCCTTCGCCCTGAGGGATGCTGAGGGGGTCGAGCAAGGCTCGACTGAAGGCAGCTATGCTGCCCCCACGCAGGGGCCAGGGGATGAGGGCGAAAATTCATCACGCACTCTAGGCTGCCGGTTCGACGATGACCGTGCCGTTCATGCCGGGATGGATGTTGCAGGTGAAGGGATACACGCCCGGTTCGCTGAAGGTCATTGAGAACGACTGCCCCGGAAAAATCAGGCCGCTGCTGAACGCCTGCCCAGGAGCGATGGCGTCGCCGCTGTTGGTGAGTGGAGCCAGGGTGGGACCGACGGCCATGACGGGCGGCTGACCGGCCACTTCGATTGGCGTGACATCCTGCCCACGAACCGGCGGCCAGGCCACCAGATGCGGCTCGATGCTGCCTTCGGGATTGGTCCAGGTCACGCTTTCACCGGCCTTGATGACGGTCGCAAAGGGATAGAACTGGTTGAGTGTGGCGCGGCCTGTATCGGCGCTGCCCATGTTGATCTGCCCGCTGTGAATCGCCTCGTCGGTGAAGGTCTGCGCTTCGATGGCGGCGTTCGCTTCGAAGGCTGCGCCCAGCGTCGCACCAAATTCACCGGCTCCTTGCAGTGAGGTTTCGAAGGGGCTGGGGATGGTCACGTCGTCGGTCACCACCGTGATCACACCGGCCATTCCGGGGTGAATGTCGCACATATACGAATAGGTGCCCGGTTCCAGGTCGATCTGGAGCGAAAAGATCGGCGAAACACCCGGCAGGGGCAGCCCGCTGTTGACATCGCCGCCCGAATACACCGAGCCGCTGTCGATCGAGGGGAAGACGATCCCGGGGTTCATGGCCGGGACCTGCTGTCCGTTGGCATCGGCCATGACGACCAGCGGCAGGGGTTCTGTTTCGAAATGAATGTTATGAAAACCATTGTTGACCCAGGTCACCATATCGCCGCGATGCACCTGGAGCGACTGCGGCGCGAAGGCCAGCACCTCGGCGTTACCGGCGCTGCTGGCGCCCGCCATGATGGTGAAGGTCTGCGGTTCGGCGTCCTGGGCCAGGGTGACGAGTTGGCTGCTCAGGGCACCGGCCACGACTCCGAGTGCGGCTGCACCCAGCAGGCCGAGCTTGACCAGTCTGGGCATGGAATTGGACTGCATCATGATGATCCTCCCTAAATGTTTGCCATTGATTTGCGAGTGTGTTCGCATCGACATCAGGAAGGATAGGGGAGAATGGGTTTCTGTTCTTCTGGCCGGAGGTGGATTTCTGGTCTCAGACTTTAGGCGGAGAAGGGCTGGGGGAGGTTAGTTAGCGGTGGGAATAAGCCTGCGTGAACGCCAGGATTTCATCCGCCGCGCGCGCATAACCCCCGGCTGCCCGCAGCGATTGGCCGATCGACGCGGCAGCTTGCCGGAAATGATCGTTCGCAAGGACGATTTCGACCGCGCTGCGCAGGTGGGCTGGGGTCAGTTCGTCGATCTGGACTCCGGCCCCCAGGCTGGCGACCTGCTGGCCGACCAGACTCTGCTCGATGGTCTGGGGCACCACAATCAGCGGCACATCACAGTACAGCGCGAGCTGCACGGTGGACATGACGCCTGAGGTCACGCACAGGGACGCCTGAGGCAGCGTGTCCGCCAGCGATGTGCGATCGACCTGCCGGACCTGCCAGTTTCCTCCGGCCAGGGCCGCCGCATATTCCGGCACCGTGCAGATTCCGTTGCAGACGACCAGGGGTTGATCGCCGGTGCGTGTCGCCATGACTGCCGGGACATCCGCCGGACCGACGAACTTCACACTGCCGCCGAAGGAGGCCGCGTCTGGCTGAAACTGCTCCGAGGTATAGCAGATGGTGAGCGGCCCGCTGAGGTTGAGAATGTCGGTGACGCCGGGGCCGGTGACGCCGTAAGTCTGCTCCAGTTCGAGCAGGATGTTGCGATAGGCGTTGATCAGCGGCAGGCTTTCCAGGGTCTGGCGCAGCGTGGGAAACAGCTTGCCCGACCGGATCAGGACCGTCGAATTGAGCATCATCAGCGTCATGGAGGATATGGCCGGGAGATCGAGAATCCGGGCGGCATACCACCCCCAGGCGCAGCGCGAATCATAGATGAGGTAGTCCGCGGGGTTGGCGTTCAGTTCGGCAATCAGACCGGGCAGAAGCAGGCGGCAGCTGTCGGCCATACGCACGCTCAGCATCAGCGGATTGGTTTCGCTCAACAGATTATCGGGCAGCCCCTCATAGGCGCGGAAGACTGCGCCCGTTGCTTCGATGGACTCCCGAAACGGCTCGCTGGCATAATAGATCACGTGCTCCCCCCGCCGGACAAGTTCAGCGGCGACGCTCAGGGTGGGGCGAATGTGATCATAGGCCGGGATATTGAGGAATGCTGCTGTGGACACGGGCGCTCCTGCCAGTCGGATGAGTTCTGGTCAGTCTTTATTAGACCGCAGGCGGCGCGGCTCGTCGCCCGACTAAAGTTGGATTTTCGCGTTAATTCTGGCGCGGCAGATAGATCTGGATATGTGTGCCCTGCTGGGGGACGCTCTCAATCGTGCATCGGCCTTTTAAGCGGGCCGCCCGCTCCTGCATGGATTTTAACCCCAGGTGGCCGGGGAAGGAGGCGGATGGGTCGAAGCCGACGCCGTTGTCCTGAATATGCAGCACGAGGCCATCGTCCTGATGATGCAGCGCCAGCGTAATCTGCGTCGCGCGCGCATGTTTGACGGTGTTGTGCAGCGCTTCGCGGGCGATGCGATACAGGGCCTCTTTCACGTCGAGGGAAATCTCCGGTTCGGCGTGCAGATCGGTGGCGACCTGGATGCCATGACGGGCCTGGATCGCCGCAGCCTGTTTGGTCAGGGCCGCCGCCAGCCCTTCGGTCGCCAGCGACTCGGGCCGCAGCTCGAAAATGAGCGCGCGCATTTCTGTCAGCCCGGCATCGGCCAGCGACAGGACGTAATCCAGCGGCTCTTTCAGCCGGGACGGGTCACGCTCCAGCAGCGCGCGGGCGGTGCGCGCCCCCAGTGCGATGCCGTACAGCGCCTGCGACACCGAGTCGTGCAATTCGCGGGCCAGTCGGTTGCGCTCTTCGAGGGCTGCTGCTTCCTGAGCTTTGGCGTACAGCCGGGCGTTCTGGACGGCGACCGCCACCAGGTCCGCCAGCGTGCCCATCACCCAGATGTCGGCCTCCGAAAAACGGTTCATCTGCGGCGACTGAATATCCAGCACGCCGATTAACCGGCTGCCGACCGCCATCGGCACCGCCATCTCCGACCGGGCACGCGGCAGCAGCGGGGCCAGATCAAAATCGGGCGAGCTGAGGACGTCGTTGACGATGACTCCCCGGCGGGCGCGGCCTGCCTGAGCGATCAGTGAGCGCGGATCATCGAGGGCGATGCTGCGGGCCACGAGCGGGACATAGCCATCGCGGGTCGCCTGCTCTAACTGCTGGCTGGCTTCATCCAACAGGTAGATGAAGCAGCGGTAATCGGTAAAGCTGTAGCGCGTCACTTCGGTGATGGCGTCGAGCAGTTCCTCGACATCCAGCACGCTCACCACGGCGGCGCTCACCTGGGCGACGGTTTCCAGTTCGCGGGCGCGCTGGCGTTCGGCCACATAAGCCCGGCGGGTGGCGACGATCGAGGCGACGGGCGCTTGCAGGGCAGTGACGATGCGCCGGGTTTCGGCGTCGAACAACTGCGGCTCGGCCCACAGGAACATCAGCACACCCTGCCACTTGTCCCCGGCTTTCAGCGGAATGGCGATCACCCCCGGCCATTCGGCGGACGCGGCGGCGTCGGGAGACTGCGTATGTGTGTTGTCGATAAATACCGGCTCGTCCGGTTTTTCATAGGCCAGACGCAGGAAGGGGAAATCTTCCAGCCCGAAGGCGCTCACGGGAAAATCCTCGATGGCGATGGGGCCGCTGAAGGGGGATCGCAGCGCGACGGTGAGGACTTCGACCACCTGCCCACGTTCGTCGGTGTTGGCAAAGGCCAGCACCG
>JAIOHO010000513.1 GCA_019912905.1 Anaerolineae bacterium | reverse complement strand
ATGGAAGACAGCACGCTGGACCTGCGCGTGTCGGGCACGTCGGAAGCCATCAATATGGTCGAATGCGGCGCGGTGGAAGTGTCGGAAGAGATCATGCTGCGGGCGCTGAAACTGGCGCATGAGTCCATCCAGCCGGTGCTGGACCTTCAGAAGCAGATCCAGGCCGAGATCGGCAAGCCGAAATCGGAATACATCTCCAAGTCCTCAGATCACGAACTGGTGGCTCGGGTCGCCGAACAGGTCCGCGCCGAAACGCGCCAGATCCTGGTCGATACGGCAGACCGTGATGCCCGCAGCGCCGCCCTCGATGCACTGGCCGAGCGTGTGGTAGCCGAATATGAAGCGCGCAATGCCACTGCTGCGGACTCGGCGGAGAAGGTCAGCCTGGGTGATGTCAAGGAAGGGCTGGAAAAGGCCCTTAAGGAAGAAGTGCGCCGCCGCATCCTCGATGATGGTGTCCGGCCTGATGGCCGTGATGTGCGCACGATCCGCCCCCTGAGCGCCGAGGTCGGCCTGATCCCGCGCGTGCATGGGTCCGGGTTGTTTAAGCGCGGCCAGACTCAGGTGCTGACGATCGCCACGCTGGGCACCCCGCGCGATTCGCAGGAACTGGATGACCTGGGCGCAGAAGACAGCAAGCGCTATCTGCATCACTACAACTTCCCGCCCTACAGCACGGGCGAGGCTCGTCCCCTGCGCGGCACGAGCCGCCGTGAAAAGGGGCACGGCGCACTGGGCGAAACCGCCCTGCGTCCGATGATCCCGCCGGAGGACGAATTCCCGTATACCATTCGTCTGGTGAGCGAGGTGATGAGTTCGAACGGCAGTACCTCGATGGCGAGTGTCTGCGGCAGCACGCTGGCGCTGATGGATGCCGGTGTGCCGATCAAGCGCCCGGTGGCCGGTATCGCCATGGGCCTCATCAAAGAGGGCGATCAGGTCGCCGTGCTGACGGACATTCAGGGCATGGAAGATCACCTGGGCGATATGGACTTCAAGGTCGCCGGGACAGTCAACGGCATCACCGCCTTGCAGATGGACATCAAAATCAGCGGTGTGTCTGAAGAAGTCATGACGCGCGCGCTGGGCCAGGCCCGGGAAGCTCGTCTCCAGATCCTCGATCTGATCAAGGCGACCATCCCCGAACCGCGTGCCGACCTGAGCGATTACGCGCCGCGTATGACCGTCATCAAGATCGACCCGGAGAAGATCGGCATGGTGATCGGGCCGGGCGGCAAGATGGTGCGCAGCATTCAGGAAAGCACCGGCGTCAAGATCGACATTCAGGAAGACGGCACGGTGTTCGTGGCCGGGGCGGATGGCCCGTCGGCGGCGGCGGCAGTCGAGAAAATCCTCGGCCTGACCGAAGATGCCGAAATTGGACGGATCTACACCGGCAAGGTCACGCGCATCGAAGCCTATGGCGCGTTCGTCGAATTCCTGCCAGGCAAAGAGGGCATGGTGCATATCTCGCAGTTGGCCGACTACCGGGTGAACTCGGTGGAAGATGAAGTAGCGCTCGGCGACGAGATCATGGTCATGGTCACGGATGTCAACGATGGCAAGGTGCGCCTCAGCCGCCAGGCCGTGCTCGAAGGCTGGACCGCGGAAGAAGCCCGCTCGCACGATCGCCCGTCGGGTGGTCGCAGCGGTGGTGATCGGCGCGGCGGCGGTCGTGGCGGTGATCGACGCGGCGGCGGTGGTGGCCGGGACCGGCGCTAACCGCACCCGACTCTGATTGGTTACAAACCTCAAAACCCCTTAGCCCAGCGGCGAGGGGTTTTCGCAACTTTTAGACCTCGATTCCCCTGGCAAAGCGTTGGATCAAACGCCCAGGGGATGCTGTAAGCGGACACACGGAGCACAACCATGACCGACGAAATACCAACCGATACACTGGCCGAAACTGGCAACTACGTCGCCTGGGTCTCTCAGGAGCCGGATGGCGAGCGTGTGTTTCACCTCGAATTGGGCGCGGTGACGCTGCACTTCTTTCAGGAGGAGTGGGACGAGGTGGTCACGCTGATTCAGAACGCAGGCAAGGCGGCTCGTGCGCGCTGAACTGATCGGGGCGATGCGCAAGCATCTGCCGCCGAGTGGGTCCCGCCTGCGCCTGCTGGATATGGGCGGCCAGACCGGTCCCATCCTGATGCAGCAGCGGGCCGATCTCGACGTTACGACGACTTCCGGGGCGGCAGCGGACTGGCACTTTGCCCCGGACTCGTTTGATGCGATCGCGGCCTGTGATGTCGCGCTGGATGACGATTTTCTGGCGGCCAGCCTGCGTGCACTGCGTCCCGGCGGACGTCTGATCGTTACTTTGACGAACGCCCCTCTCAGCGGGGATTGGGTGACGCGGCTGGAGGTCTGTGGTTACACGCGGATTCTGGTCGAACCGGCACTGGAGGATGGGCGCGGCCTGCTGCTGCGCGGGGAAAAACCGCACCCTGAAGCGCGCACGGTGGACCGTATTCGGTGGGCCGCCGGTCAGGAAGCCGCCGGGAATTTTGACACCTATACCGGGCGCTACGTCCACCTGCTCGTCCGCCAGACGCCCCACAAACCGGCCTGGGCGCTGAAGCCAGATGATCGCATCGCGTGGCATGCGGCGGCGCTCATCGACCAGGGGGAAACCGTGCTGCTGGCGTTCAGCAGCCTGCCCAAGGCGGTCGCGCTGATGCAGCCGGCAGTGATGCAGGGTTTGATCCGCGACGTGAACAAAGTCGCCAAGTTCAGCCGCGAGGCGGTGCGCGCCTGGAGGCTGCCGGTGATTTTGAATGCGCCCATCGAAATGCTGGCCGGACGCGATGTGACGTTTTTTCCGGTAGACTTCGCCGCCGCGGAGACGCCGGACGAATAAGCCATTGAGTTCAATAACGGCGCTGATCTGCTCATGACTCCTTCCCTACTTTCAGAAACTACGCAGCAGTGGATTACCGAGGCCGTTGGTTCTGGCGCGGTCGTCCGATCCGTGCAGGTGATGCCGGGCAGCACGTCCGCCACGCTGTACGCGGTTGAGGTCGAACACGCCGGGCACACGCTTGAACTGGTGCTGCGGCTGTTCACCAATGCGGAATGGCTGGCGGAGGAGCCAGACCTGGCCGTGCATGAGGCGGCAGCGCTGAAGAAGGTGGCCGGGGCGGGTATCCCCACGCCTGAACTGGTAGCGGTCGATGAAACCGGCGCAATCTGCGGAGTCCCGGCGATTCTCATGACGCGCGTGCCGGGCGCGGTCGATTTAACTCCGGCGGATTTTTCGAGCTGGCTGCAACGGCTGGCCGAGCCGCTGGGCGTGATTCACGCGGTCAGCGCCGATGATTTCGGATGGCAGTTTTTTGCCTACAACGACGTGGACCGGCTGTCCGTGCCGGGATGGTCGCGTGTGCCGGATTTGTGGGCGCGGGCCAATGCGGTTGTGCGGGGACCCGCCCCGGATACGCCGATGTGTTTTATCCATCGCGATTATCACCCGGTCAATGTGCTGTGGCAGAACGGGAAAATCAGTGGGATCGTCGATTGGCCGAATGCCTGTCGCGGCCCGCTTGGGGCTGATCTGGGCCACTGCCGGCTCAATCTGGCGGCGATGTATGGTGTGAATGCTGCCGATTCGTTCCTGCGCGCCTATGAAAGCCTCACCGGGGTGGGACAGCATCCTTACTGGGATCTGCGGATGCTGACCGACGACTGGCAGCCAGAACTGGAGGTGTATACCCCCTGGGCGCATTTTGGTCTGCGTCACATTACCACCCGTCTGATGGGCCAGCGCCTGGATGACTATCTCATCCGCATTATGGCGCGGCTGTGGGCATCACGCTGGCGGATCTTGACTTCCTGACCTCGGATTCCGGGGCGGCGCTGCTCGACCGGCTGGCGGATGAGGATTTGTCCGATGCCCAGGTGCTGCCGCTGCTGACCCGGCTGCGCAGGGATTACCCGGCGG
>JAIOHO010000051.1 GCA_019912905.1 Anaerolineae bacterium | reverse complement strand
CCACTGCACCCCAAAGCCGGGTGAATATTTGATGGCCGCCCCGAACAGAAATAGCTGGCGCAGGGCAGCAAAGACCGGCAGCGCCTCGAACTCGACAGCCGTCAGCGGGCGCACGGACTGATAGCCGGCCAGCAGCGCACGAAACACCGGCTGCTGCGACCAGTTGAGTTCCGGCCCATCCACGATTAGCACCCAGAGGTAGGTCGCCAGATCGTACACCCGCCAGCCGATGCCGCCGTAATCGAAGTCGATGAGCGTGACCGTGCCGTCGTCGCCATAAAAGGCATTGCCGCTCATGGCATCGCAATGGCAGAAGCCGTACTGTGGCGCGGTTTTGGGCAGTCGCTGTGCCTGCTCCCACAATTGAGGCGCGGTCGCCCGCAGATAGGCCAGTTCCGCCGTGCGCCCGGCAAACCATGAAAAACTCTCCAGGTGGGCCAGCGGTTCGTCGATGAAAGAATGCTGGTTGTGGAAGGGGCGCTGGAGGGCGGCGGGGTAGGTGTCCGCGGCCAGGTGCATCCGGGCCAGGGCTGCGCCATACTGCCGGGCCTGTTCCGGGGTGGGGGTGCGCGTGTGGAACTGATCGACATATTCGAACAGCACCGCCGTGCGTGTGCCTTCTGGGGCAGCGAGGAACGTGAGATAGTCGCCATCCCTCCGGGGCACGGGGACCGCGACGGGAATGTTCGCGGCGTCGAGATAACGCAGCAGGTCGATTTCGCTGTGGACCGCCGCAGGAGTCTGGCCGTTGGCAGCCGTCACCCGCAGCATCCAGCGGTGCGGTCCGGCAGCGACCTGGTAGACATCGTTGATCCCCCGGCTGTACAGGTGACAGGTCAGGGGGTCGTCGCCCAGGGCGTACTGCGCCAGGACCTGCGCGATCAGAGCGTCGGGGTGCAGGACGGAACGATAGATGGGGAAGGGGGATGTGAGCATGTGGTGCGCTGCCTGGGTAATTTCAGACCCGATCCTGACAAACATTATCACCCGAAACGGCGATCTTCTGCCATACTAGGAGTATGGAACCCTCGACGACGACCCCTCCGGCAATTGCCTCTGCGACTCTGAATGTGGGCCGCAAAGCTCAGGCGCGCGGCTTGGCTGGCTTGTCGGTGGCCTGCCTGATTGCCAGTGCCATCGGCTTTATGCCGCAGAACCAATACCTGCTGCTGCCGACGATTTTGCTGCTGGCGGGCGGAGTCAGTCTGGGCGCGGCGCTGGGGCTGCGACGGGACTGGGGATTTCCCCGGCTTGAGCGCATAACGAGGGTCGAAGCCGACCGTCGAGTGCGCTGGATTTCCATCCTCATCGGCGCGGCGCTGCTGGCGCTGCTCGGTCTGCGGGGCGGGAAGTTCATCCTCCCGATGCAGGTTTACCAACTGACCAACATTCACGTGCAGATGGTGATGCTGTTCGGCGGGCTGGCGCTGGTCGTGGGCGGAGTTGGGGGCGTGCGGCGGCAGGATGCTGCGGCGTTCGCGGCCTGTGCCAGAGCACATCGCCGGGAAATCGGGCTGATGCTGGCGCTGATCGTGATCGCCTTCGCCGTGCGCATGATCAACTTGCAGGATGCGGTGCGCGCCTTTATGGACGAAGGCCCGTTTGTGGAGGCGGTCGTCAAGATGCGCGAGGACCCGCTGGTGCCGCTGACCGCGCCGCTGCATCCGGTAGCGTCCTCCACCCGTCTGTTCCCCTACGTGCAGATGGTCCTCTCCGACCTGTTCGGCTCCAACCTGGCGATGTTCCGCATGGGGGCGGTTCTGTTTGGGGCGCTGACCATTGCGGCTACTTATGCGCTGGCCCGCGTGCTGTTCGACCAGCGGACGGCGCTGCTGGCCGGGGTACTGCTGGCGGTGTTTCCGCCGCACATCCACATGAGCCGCATCGGGATCTACAATATTGCCGATCCGCTGTTTGGGGTGCTGGCGCTGGCCTTTTTCACGCGCGCGGTGCAGACGCAGCGCCGCCTGTTTTACGCGTTGGCCGGGGCGATGCTCGGCCTGCTGCCGTATGTTTATGAAGGCGGCGAACTGCTGTTCCCGCCGCTAGTGCTGCTGTGGGCCGGCTGGCTGGCGCTGAGCAAGGGACCGCGACCGACCCGGCGTGGGATCGGCTGGATGCTGCTGGTCGCGCTGCTGCTGGCGCTGCCGGTCTATTACACCAACCTCAGCTATCACCTGCCGCTGTTCACCCGCCTGGATGACGCCAGCACCGGGGGCGATTACCTGCTGGCGCTGCTGGTCGCGCCCAACGGCCTTCATCGCGTGCACACCTTTCTGGCACAGCGTCTGCTGCCGCCGCTGCTGCATTACGTCCATGCTCCCGATGCCAGCCTGTTTTATGGCGGCGAAACGGCGCTGATCCTGCCCTGGCTGGTGCCGCTGTTCCTGCTCGGCCTGTTCCATGCGCTGCGGCGCTCTGGCAGCGGTCTGCTGGTCCTGTGGGTGCTGCTGACGACGCTGGGGAACAGCGTGATCCTGTTTAACAACTGGACGGCGCGCTTCGTGGTGGTCATGCCGGCCATCGCCATCCTGTGCGCGGCGGGGCTGCGCTATAC
>JAIOHO010000050.1 GCA_019912905.1 Anaerolineae bacterium | reverse complement strand
ATGCGGGCGACGCGCCCTTTTCCGAGCCGGAGACACGCGCCCTGTCCGCTTTCATTCAGAACCTACGCCCGGCGACGGTCTTGTTTTATCACAGCGCCGCCGATGGCATCTTTGCCGGGGAATGCAACGGCGATCATGGTTCAGCGCAGATGTCGGAGATTCTGGGGCAGGCGACCGGCTATCATTATGGGGCGGTCTTCAGCGCCTATCCGGTGACCGGCACGGCCTCCTCGTGGGTCGATAGCCTGGGCATCCCCTCTGCCGATGTGGAACTGCTGACGCAGACGGACCCGGAATTCGAGCGTAATCTGGCCGGGGTGCTGGCCCTTCAGCGCTGGCTGGCAGGTTAGGGCAAATGGATGGCGGCGAAGGGCGTTAGCGTAAATGAGATTGTCGCCCTGCTGCCCTCATCCCCCGGCCCCTTCTCCCTCATGGCGAAGGGGAGTAAATCAATTGAGCGCGAATAGTTCCTCCTCTGAGGGAGAGAGACGCCGCGCAGAGGTGAGGTCAATTGCGACCGTGAAAAGTGCCTAACAGTCTCGAACCCAGGAGTCAGACCTGTAGGCTGTGGTGCAGTCAATCGACCTCTTCGGGCGTGGTCTGGCGCAGCGTGAGGAATGCGCGCCGCAGCACGCTCATCGTGACCAGCAGCACCACGGCCAGCACGACGAAATTCATCGGGAGAGTCGCCAGCAGCGGCAGCAGTGCCAGCAGGAAGCCCGCCCCAGCCACGATCGCCAGCCTGCGCAGGTGCCGCTCCTCGAAGCCTGCCGTCATCTCGATTTCGCCATCCAGGGTGGCTCTGGATTGGAAGCGGGACAGATCCCAGGCTGCCAGGGTGGAGGACAGGCCCAGCAGCATGAGCAGCACCGGTCCATCCTGCACACACCCTATGATTGCCAGCCCCACAAAAAACAGAAAAAATAACGTGGCAGGCGGCTTCAGACGCTTGATTTCCAGCAGGAGCCAGATGAAGCCCAGCGCGAAGGCCAGCAGCGCGATCAGGTATTCCTGGGCCGCTGCGAAAGTGAGGGTATAAATCAGCGCGGCGGTGCCGATCAGACCGGGAAGAATGGACTTGATGGTCATGCCCATGCGCCCCCCTGCACGTGAATGATGGGCGGCTGGCGGGTCAGAATTTCGCGGACCGCCGTTTGCAGCGGCTGATCGACGCGCCAGTTGAGGACCTGTGCCCCGCTGCGGCGAATCTGGCGCAGCATAAAGTCGCGCTCGGCGAAGGCGAGATGATAGGCCGGGCTGCTGAAATCCTGATACAGCGCGGCTTCGTAGGAGATGGGGTCCGGGCTGATGACCATGACCGCGTAACCGAGCGCCCGCATGCGGATAATCACCGGGATGTCATCCGGCGACAGCGGACTGACCAGCACGATCTGCGACTTGGCCGGGAAAAAGCGCGTCGGCAGGCTGGCGAGGTTCTCCAGGGCGTAATTGATCCCTGGCCGGGCACGGGACAGCGCTTTCAGGATGCGCTCGCGCTGGTGGCGGCCATAACCGGGGAAGACGCGCCCCATACCGGAGCCGTAAATCACGAGGCTGACGCGGTTGCCATCTTCCAGGAAATTCTCGGCCAGCGCTGCCGCCGCATGCACCGAATGCTCGAACAGCGAACCGGACGTCGTGACCACGTCGACTCGCTGGCGCGCGTCCAGGATGATGCCCACGTCGGCCACGCGTTCCTGCTCGAAGATGTTGGTGTACAGCTTCTGATCGGGCCGGGCGGCCAGCTTCCAGTTGATCTGCCGCTGCGGGTCGCCGCTCTGATATTCACGCACGCCCCAGAAATCGACTCCGCTGCCTCCCTGCCGCGCGCCGATTGGTCCGGCGAACCCGCGTGTCTGCGGCGGGCGGATCTTAATTCGTTCGAGTTTGGGGTAATGCGGGTGGACGATCAATTGGGGCGTGGTCCTATAGCTGGCCGGGCGTTCGAAAAAGCTCATAAAATCGCGTGCGGCCACCTCCACTTCGTAGGTGTCATAGGCCCCGCGATGCGCCGCGATGGTGTATTCCAGTTCGACCTGATCGTGCGGATCGAGGAATGTGACCATAGCCGCCTGCCCGTCGATCTGGCGGACCCCTTCGGGCAGGACGTCCTGAACGGCCAGTTCGTCGATGGCCGCGCCCTGATTGGTGATGGTCAGCCTGATGGTAATCGGCGCGCCCTGCGGCGCATAATCCGGCGTCACCTCGCGGCGCACGTCGAGTGCCAGGGCTTCCGGTCGCCGCAGCAGGGCGGCAAACACATACGCCAGGAGCGGGATCGCCAGCGCCAGCACGCTGCGGTGCAGGGTCGCCACACCGACCAGGATGACGGCGAAGATCAGGCCGAGAAGGAGCCGCAGCGCGCTGGTCACGGCGTTTCATCTTGAATGACCGGCACAGGGACCGATTGCAGCACTTCGTTCAGCACCCGGTCGGCAGCCTGCGGGCTGGACCATAAGTCCGGCTGGAGGATCAGACGGTGATTCAGGGCCGGTTTGACGAACAGCTTCACATCGTCCGGCAGCACGAACGTCCGCCCCTGGATGGCGGCCCACGCCCGGCTGAGTTTGAGCAGTGCCAGACTCCCGCGCGGGCTGGCCCCGACCGCCACCTGATGATGCGACCGGGTGCGGACGGTCAGATCGACCAGATACTGCTCGATGTCGTCATCGACAAAAACGTCCTCGATCTGGCGCTGCATGTCGAGCAAATCCTGGCCGCTGGCGATGACTTGCAGCGCCGCGTCATCCTGCCTGCGCACCCGGCGGCGGTGGATGATTTCGCGTTCTTCCTGCGGTGTGGGATAGCCCACGGCCAGCTTCATCATGAAGCGGTCCAACTGAGCTTCCGGCAGCGGGAAGGTGCCTTCATATTCGATCGGGTTCTGCGTGGCGATGACGATGAACGGCTCTGGCAGCTTCATCGTTTCGCCTTCGACCGTGACCTGACGCTCCTGCATGGCTTCCAGCAGCGCGGACTGGGTGCGCGGCGAAGCGCGGTTGATCTCGTCGGCCAGCACGATATGGGCGAAGATCGGTCCCTGGCGCAGCACGAACTGGTTCTGGCCGCGGTCATAGACGTAGCCGCCGGTAATGTCGCCGGGCAGCAGGTCCGGTGTGAACTGGATGCGCCGGAACGACATTCCCAGCACTGAGGCGAAGCTGCTGGCGATCAGGGTTTTCGCCAGGCCGGGATAATCTTCCAGCAGGACGTGCCCATTGGAGAGAAAGGCGGCCATGATTTTGTGGAGGACATCGGTTTTCCCCACGATCGCCCGGCTCACTTCTTGGATAATTTTCTCGCTCAGTGTCGAAACGAGCAGGTCAGGATTCGGGTGGATGTCCGACATGCGTGATCTCCAAACGATATTCGATGAATTGGACAATGTCTGTG
>JAIOHO010000512.1 GCA_019912905.1 Anaerolineae bacterium | reverse complement strand
CGTGTACCAGAACATCCAAGCCGATTGCTTCCTGAATTCGAATTGCGCTTTCCGTTTCAGCCTTGAGGAAATTCTCGTACTGTTCCTGCGTGACGTTCCCATTACGAAAGGCTGCACGCTTGACACGTATCTCCTGCGTTTGCGGAAACGATCCAATCGTCGTTGTTGGGAAATCTGGAAGTCGGATTGATGCCCCCTGTGTTATTTTACGGTGGCTGTGGTCACTGGTACGCTGGAACATATCTGGCGTAAGGTGTTCCAGGCGATCACGTACCGCAGGATTGCGTGTGCGCCCCGACTGGCGACGGTTGATGAGAGCATGTCGACTATTTTCGAGTTCTTTCGATATGTTGCCGCCATTGACAGCTTGCTGGAGGAGAGTCAATTCTATTATTTTTTGCTTGGCAAACGCCAACCAGGAACGCAGATCATTATCCAGTTCGGTTTCGAGGTCGAGATCGTATGGACAAAATTGTAGTGAACTCGACGGCGCGATCACTACACGCTCTTCTCCTAAAGAATCAGTCACTTTCTGGACCATCTTGAGTGCTTGATCTAGGTCTGTACGCCATATATTACGACCGTCGATAATACCAAGTGACAATGCCTTATCTTCCGGCAGTGCCCTGAGTACATCATCCAACTGACCTGGTGCGCGCACCAGATCAACGTGCAATCCGTCAACAGGAAGTTGCATGACTGTGGATAGATTATCGCGGAGATCACCAAAATAGGTTGCTAACATTATCTTGAGCGATGAACTTTTGGCTAGTATTTCATACGCCATCTCATAGGCTGAACGTGTAGACATGTCCAAATCAAGCACCAGACAGGGTTCATCGATTTGTACATGTGTCGCACCTGCCCGCGCCAGCGCTTCCAGAATCATGGTGTAGACCGGCAGCAGCTTAGCCAGCATTGATAGCGGAGCAATTTCGGAATCAATGGTTTTACCCAAGAGCAGGTAAGATACTGGTCCTATTAGAACCGGTCGCGTTTCAATCCCAAGCGCCTTCGCTTCACGATATTCATCAACGGCTTTTGTAGATGCGAGCTTGAAAGTCTGATCAGCCTCGAATTCGGGCACGATGAAATGATAATTGGTGTCAAACCATTTTGTCATTTCCATCGCGGACACATCTAACCCATGTTTCTGCGCGCCACGTGCCATAGCAAAGTATGTATTGAGGTCAACCGTTTCGCCCGACCATTGGTAGCGTGCTGGTACAGCGCCCACCATGGCTGTTGTATCCAGAACCTGGTCATATAGTGAAAAGTCATTTGATGGGATTAAATCGATGCCTGCACCGGACATAAGTTGCCAGTTATAACGCCGAAGCTCGACACCGATTTGCAACAAATCAATTTCCGTAGATTGTCCCTTCCAGAAACTTTCGAGTGCGCGTTTCAGCTCGCGTTTTATGCCAAAACGCGGATAGCCGAGAATGGCTGACTTAATCAAACTGAAACTCCTTGTCTGTACTCAGCAAGAGCAACATGATGACATCCCTTTTATCGTATCAAGGTTTCAAGATATTCTCGCAGTGCGACTGCCTGGTTATGCATTTCGTCTCGGCTAGAGTAGATCAAAGAGATGTTACCCTCTCGGATGGTATCAAGCAGCGGTTGAAGGTATTCTTGGTTGTCGTCCAGTTCCACAAAGTAGCGTGCCTTGAAGTCATCCCATTTCTTAGGATCATGATTGAACCACTGGCGCAGTGCTGTTGAGGGCGCTATGTCCTTAAGCCAGAGATCAATCGCGGCAGCATTCTTTCTAATACCACGCGGCCAGAGCCGATCAACGAGAACTCGATATCCATCTTGTTCTTCAATTGGTTCGTATATCCGTTTCAAGGCGATGGTCATTTCAGCCTTTGCCTCCTCAATTCGCGCCGAGAATTCACGAGCGCACTCGAATGAAAGTCTCCTCGCCGCGGTCTGGATATACCATCGTTTTACTGTGTTGAGGAGACTGGGCTATTGCAAGCGCAGAATGACCATCGTGGAGTAGTAGTGGGATCAATGTCCGACCGAGCACGACAGTTGCACCAACAACAGCTACTTTCATGTCACAATCTGCACTTCGCTAAACTGTGCCCATCTCAACATGCTGATGTTGCCGCTTGCCAGTCTCTACACCCACTTCTTGCTGAATGTATACAACCGAGATGTCCCGCTGACTAAGCCGTGTCAACAAACGATCCAGCACCGGGTTGCGGAGTACGGGCATGGTGACAACATCATCCAGATTGGTTAGCACAAAATGATAGACTAAAATGCGTCGAGTTCCTCCGAGCCAATGTTCATCACAACCAATATCATCCTCTATCATCCAACCATCATTCAGAAAACTTAAAAGTGCATCAACGCCCGCATAGGGTTGGGAAAGCGGGCACCAGTGACGAGTCAGGTTAATATGACTGGTGGCATAAAAATCGTTGAATTGCTGTTTCATCGCAACACTCCTGTCAATAACATCACACCAGATGCTTAGCCGCCAATTTGCTTAAGCAGGGTGACAATGAGTGTCCGCGACATTCATTGTCACCCCACCACCGATGCCCATCGCAAGTCAACCGGGTAGCTGACTTCTCGCAGCAAGGCGGATTGTTATTCGGGTACTCGGCGGCCTGATAATATGCTCCTCGTCCATGCAATGATTTTCAGCCTCTACAGAGCATACTCTCCGGCTGCTTCCGGTTGATAGAGAATGTGGTCGACCTTCAAAGATCGGAACCCGTCGGGCACTTCCCATTGAACCGTTTCTCCCTCGCTGCAACCCAGAATAGCCATTCCGACGGGTGCGAGTACCGAAATTCTTCCTTCGGAAATATTCGCACGGTCAGGATAAACCAGCGTGAGAATCAGATCCTCGCCTGTTTGGAGGTCAATCAGCTGGACAGTCGAGTTCATCGTAATGGTGTCTGGGGGGACTTCAGATGACTGCACCACAACCGCCTGCTCGATCTCACGTTCCAACTCCAGTAAATATGGTTTTTGTTGCATCAGATCTGGTTTATCCAGCAAATTCCGTAGACGCTGCATATCGAGACTGGTGATACGAATAGCATTGTTGTGCATGACTATTGCTCCTGGGTTTATGGCCTGACTTTTTGTAGCGGAAGCAACACGGTCGATATAAACTTGAGCGAAATGCTTGTCGTCGTCTGTGCGGCTCATAAGAACATGATGTGATGTATCATGGTCAACACGGATGACAGCACCACTGTTCGGCAGCGTGAAAATGCGGATAAGCATTCCATTCACATTAACCGATAGCGTCGAGGATTGGGCGAGATCAATCTCATGATCTTGAATGCTATGATGTTGAATTCGGATCCCCTCGTGTGTGCCTAGAGGTGTCTCCGCATCTAAACCGAATAGACGATGCTTAATTTCCGCTTCGCCAACCAACGTCAGTTCCACGACTTGCAACTCATCCGTCCATCGAAGATAGCCTGTTCTATACAAGCTCGAAGCAACGTCACCCCAGGTTGTGTTAGACACTTCAGTGGACAGACTGTCCAGTGCGAGCTTTTTCTGATTGTAGGTGGCAATTAGGAGCGAACGCTCAATCTCGGATAGCTGGGACCATCTTTTCGACACCAGTTGAAAGCTAAGAAACTCGGAAATGGAGCACATACGATCCGGCTTAAGAACATGGAATCGTCCTCCATCGAGAATTTGCCCAACATAGTACTGGTTCTGAACCAGCCCATTTCGTGGTGGATTACCGCCGCCACCCAGATTATAGACAGCCGCAGCATAACGATTGCTGTAGCCAACCACTTCTTTTGATGATTGTGAGCGTATCATTGTCATATCCTTGTACTTGTGCAACAAATACACCCTGATAGACGAGATCAGGGATGTTCATTATCGAAAATTGTAGATGCACGCCAATATCCGTTGACTCGGAATGGCGGACAGTATGTAAATGGACTTATTCTGAAATGGTAGAAGGGAAGGTGAGCAAAATGTCGCTCACTAAAACCCGACGCTGCCTATGTGCTGAACAGACAACGTGAAATATCACCGCGCGGATAGACTACATTGAGACGTCGTGAGGATAGTGTGGGGAAAAAGCGGATAACAGCGTGATCACAAAGTGATCTGTTATCACTGTTAGTTAGTGATTGGATAACAAACCATTGGAAGTTCACATTCTCCGTCCTTTCAGACCGAATAAACTCATCTTACTATGCTGCAATGGTAAAAGTCCAGATACCGATCTATGTGGTGCTCTGGTAAATCTAAGGGACAAGAGACAGATCCCATATCACGCTATTTCCTGCTCTGAAACATGTAGCTTATCTGAAGGACTTTCGTGCTGATCTATCCTGCCAAATACTATCAGGAATAATGTCAGGGTAAGATAGACCAAAATTGACACTGCATTCAGAGTCCCGCCCCATTGACGCCCTGGCAACCAGGCAATGATGTTACTGGCTATCCGCAGAACGAGCGAACTGTGGAGCAGAAACAATGGCAAATACAATAGCCGGTTAAATCGCATGGAATGCCCCGTTAGCGCTGGAATAATGATGGGCGCATGTCCAAAAATCATCGAAAAAACGAAGCCCAACAGCAAGGCGTGCAGGAAAGCCTCATAGAAAAGCCCGGCATAGAGCGCGCCCTGCCAAAGTGCGATCATACCGCCAATACCCAGCCAGACGTAACCACTCAACAGACAGGCTGCCGCAAACTGCGGTAAGCCGCTATGCCGCACGGTGACACGAGCCACATCATGCCGAAAGAGCCACCACGCCAGCAAAACGCAGCTCAAACCCTCTAAGCGAGTTCCCGCACCAAGATCAACGCTTGTCAGCGTGACACTCACGAAATAGGTCATGATGATGACAATCAAGTACCCGCGTTGGCGTGGCGTAATTTGCCTGACACGCGAAAGTTCAAGCCGCTCGCCGACAATGGTCAGAATAAGAAAGGCTGCCCACCAATGGACGACTTCAAAAACTGGCCTGCCCATCAGCCACAGCCCATTCCCGGCCACCAGAGTGATCGAACCAAGCGTCATGATGCCGACATCAGTGTTGGGGTGGCGCGTCATAATAACCGTGAAGATCGCTACCAGTCCTAAGCTTGCCAGGAGCATAAGGATCCGCGCAGAAGCATCCTGCCAACCTGCCGCGAGTAGCACTCCGCCGAATGCGCTGAGGAGCGGCGCAAGAAAGGCCAACCGCCGCCACCGGGATCGCAGCACGCCATTTAAAGCTACCGCGCGTTCAAGGCAAATGAGTGTCCCCAGCACCGCCAATACCATGAGTGGACCGTGCGTCATTATTTGGTCGCTCTGTACACCAGGGACGCCCAGACGTGCCAGACCGGCCCACAGCGCCACCAGCAGGAGACACATCACGATCAAAACAATGGGAATAGGCAACCACTTGAGCTGGTTGCCATCCTGTTGCATCATTTTGGACAGCCTTTCAGCATGTACAGCAGCATGAGCATGTCGGTTTTGGCGACAACGCTGTGCGGTAAATGAGGCGGCATCTGCACCCACGCGCTGCTCTGGACTTCATAGCTGTTATCGCCCAGCGTTAACTGAGCATCGCCGGATACAATGTGGAGCATCGCCGCTTTCGAACTGGTGTGTTGCGACAATGCCTGTTTCGCAGCAAAACCAAACAGCACGACTTTTACCGTTTCATCCTCAAAGAAGGTTCGGCTTACGATACTATCTGGCTGAATCGTAATGAGTTCCTGCAACGCCGAATGGAAATGATAAGGCAGTGTCATCATGCCGGTTCCCTGGTGATCTTCACTCGCCAAACGTCCGGGCCTTCCTCCAGGTATTCCCATTTGAACAGTTCAGGACGTTCATGCAAGAACTGGTAATACAATGGCTGCGGTGCGTGATCGTTCAACAGCTCGAAGGACTCGCCCGGTTGCAGTTTGTCGAATGTGTCGAAGATCATTGGATGACGATCACGAGGTTGAATGGTGCGAACATCTAGCTGTGACATGATTTTCTCCTGTATTCAAGATAATGAGCTTTGAGAAGCTGCATAGCCGCCCAGCGGCTTAACACGCGGATAGATTAAGATCACAAACAGCAGCACGGCGCTGAGTACCGCCAAACGTCCTGCAAGTGAAACCAGATCAAGCGCCAACCATGTGCCAGATGCTGTCAGTACAATGCCGAGGTTGAGCAGACCAAAACTCCACCAACCGAGCCGCACTTTGCCGTAGCGCCCCGCGCCGCTAAAGCGCGGCAGTATCCAGAAGGCAGCGCCCATGACGAACTGCATTGTCCATCCGAAAATCATTAGTTCGACATGGGGATTCAATAGTCGCCACGACCAAACATAAATCGGGATGCCTTTGTGGTGCAAAATCAATGCCCCAAACAGGAAGCCGATTCCCATGTGGACAAGTGCTGCACGGATAAGCCAAACACTAAGTTTCGGCACGATTAGCGCTCCTTGATCCGACCCCAGGTATTTACGATGAAGCCCCAGCCCGCCAGAAGTAGACAGAGTGATGCAATAGCTAACGTCCAGCCCAGGCCAGCCTGCGGAGCCAGCACCATCGCGGGTTCTCCAATGGCCCGCAGCACCAGCCCGATGTTGAGTAAGAACAGCACGACCCAACCCAGTCGTTCGCTGCCACGCGGCTTGTCTTTCGAGTATTTGGGCAGCATCCAGTAGCCGACGCCCATGATGAGTTGCGAAACCCAGCCAATAAACAGGAAATGAAGGTAGACCGGACGCAGCACCTGTAGCTTCGACGACCAGCCCATAACAGGTTGTGCCAGCAGCAGCGATGCTAGCAGGATGCCAGCAATAAAGTACAGCATCCCGATTTTGATATACCAGCGCGAGAGTGTTGGCATTGAATTTCTATCTCGATCCTTTCCGCAGTATGACCGCTGGTTGAGGTCATCGCTATTTTCGCAGCTGAGGTGACCTCGTTAGTTCAATACATCATCTTTCAGCGCCGAAATAGCCAGATGGCGACAGCAATTCATTGCAAGTTACGTTACTGCCTCCACTGGAAATGTGAAACTATGCTCCTGTTGCCATACAGTTTCCGTCGTGCGATCAACCCGTAATTTGTGCGGGATTGCACGATTTCTAGAGCTGCGCTGGAGACTGTAAAATGCCCGCAACAAGTCATCGCAGGCGTCTTCAAGGGGACCTCTGAAGCCTTCCCAATCCCAGACTCGCGCCTCAATAAGCTCCCATAATCGATCCATGGCGATAGCATGTTTGTGATACAAGTTAGCAACTTGGTCGGCATGGATTGAGCCGATTATTACGGTCTTGTGAGATTGAATGCCGCTAAAAGCTTCGATCTGCGTGTCGACTCCCCCTAGATACCCCATCATTTGCTCCCAGTAAATGTCTTGCATGATCATCGTGCCCTCCCGTTTCTCTACTCCAATTCTGTCCGATATATCGTGGCGCTTCTACTTACGGTTCAGGCATGTATAGTAGCTGCTTTCTTCTGATGACGAATAGTACAGGGTCAATGTCCAGCTGTACTTGCAGCGCCTTCGCTGTAGAAGATCGCCGGGCTTTCTTCACCTTCAGCGTAGAGATAGCCAGCCAGTCCACGTTCTGCCCGCGCCAGCGCATGATCCACCAGGATGTAGCGACCTGGCACGTCGAGCTTGAACTCGACCATAGTCGCACCGCCGGGCGGAACCAAGGTCGTCTGCACGTCGGTCACAGGCGGAGTCGTCAATGAGCCATAGTTATAAACCCGGTCAAATATCTCACCGATGACATGGAATGAAGATATGAAATTAGGTCCACCGACACCGAAGAAGATACGCACTGTCTCACCGACATTGGCGCGTAGGGCGTTCTCATCCGTTGTGAGCGCGTTGGCCGCTCCGTTAAAGACGAAATACTGGGGCTGCTCATCGAGCATGGCCGCGTGATCAAATGTCAGGTTACCCTGTGTGCCATACGGTTCGACGCTGTAGACTTCGCTCTGCATCACGTAGAATTCACGATCTACTGGAGGTAGGCCGCCGGGCGGTTCGACCACGATCAGTCCAAACATGCCATTGGCGATGTGGTGCGCAACGCTCGGTGTCGCACAGTGATAGACATATACACCGGGAGCTAATGTCTTAAATGTAAATGCGGTTTCTTCTCCCGGGTTGGTCTGGGTGTACACCGCACCACCGCCTGGACCATTGACCGCGTGGAGGTCAATTGAGTGCTGCAACTGGCTGCTCGTCTCATTGTGGACGTGCAGTTCAACGGTATCGCCGACCCGAACCCGGATCATGGGCCCGGGAACGGTGCCATCGAAAGTAAAGTAACGATAAGTCGTACCGTCAGCCAGGACGCCGTTGACCTCAACCGCGGTTAGGTCGACACGCACATCAGCCGGCCCGCGATCTCCGATAGGCGCAGGCAGGTCAGCAGGATCATGTACGATGGAAACCGCATCGGCCAGCGCTGGGGCAACCGTTGGTATGACAGCAACTTCAGGAGATGAAGCACTCACTGTTTCGGCGGACGCCTCACCCGTGATTGTCAGTGTTCCCCACATGCCAACCTCACGGTGACCGGGTGTTGAGCAGTAATAGACAAAATCGCCCGGATAGTCCGCTATGAATTCAACGGTAGCACTCTGATCCTGGAGCAGTAGGTCGCCAGTCGTCACATTGAACTCATCAATCGTCAAATCGTGGAGCACTGGGTCGCCGTTAATAACCGTGATACGCACCGTATCGCCCACATTCGCACTCAACTGCGGGTTGATTTGTCCGTCAATATCGCCGCCTACGCCGATAAAAGCCATGGGTGGCGTCTGCCCTAAAATGGTTCGGAGCGTGTATTCAACTACTTTCGACTCAGCCTGAGCAACCGCAATCCGTTCCGATTGAATGGGCGTCTCTTGCGCTGCAACATCGTTGGGAACGAACTGTATCCGCACCGGCAAAATAGCCAGAAAAAGGACGGTGAATCCAATTAAGATGGCTGCCACGAGATTTGGGTTTAGCTGTTTATTCATATCAGGCTTCCTCATTTGATGCGCGTTTCAAGATTAAAAAGGGCAATTCGATAGCGCCTACCGGACAAACATCTTCACAGAGGGTGCAGTAGGTACAGAGTTCCGGGTGCAGCAGTGCAGCTTTGCCTGCTTGCCACCCCAACGCGCCGGTCGGACAGCGCGCAATACAATCGCCACAACCAGTACAATTTGCCTGGTTGATCTGAGGCATCCATTCCGTACTCATAGGGTCGGCACTTTCTCTAGCTACTCGCGGCCAATTTCTCCGCCAGTCCGGTCTGGCCGCATACTCTCCACGGCCTGCATGAAGCTGACGAAGATCAACTCCTCGTCCAGGGCCCGCACACTATGCGGTTCACCCGGTTCAAGGATGAGTAAAGAACCAGCACCATATGCCTTTTCCCGCCCATCACGACCTGAAAACATGCCCTGTCCCTTCAAGACAACTACGTAAAAGGGGGAATGTGGCACCTTGTGTTCGGCAATTTGCTGCCCTGGCTTGAGCATCCAGCGGATGATGCGACTGGATTGATCGACTAGGAGCGGTTGAGCGAAGGGTTCGGCATCATGGAATTCAAGGTTTTCGAGCAGTTGTTCGGATTTCATTGGGTTATCTTTCTGCCCATCGTTGATGGGCGTCCATGTCAACCAGATTCGCGGCAGCGGATCAAGAATAGCGGGTTTTTGATCCGTTTATGTCTTCAGGATACGGGACAAGTATGGCTTTGTATTTAAGCTGGATTAAAAACGGAGAGAATCGGCCATGACACTATGCCGGCCCTCTCCGAGCTAGATCGGTAATTCGTCAGTCACCGCTTATTCATGTACAGTGGATGTCGCCGCTTCATTTAGCCCAAAAGCTGTCAACACCT
The DNA here is from genome assembly GCA_019912905.1 of Anaerolineae bacterium. Classification (GTDB taxonomy): domain Bacteria; phylum Chloroflexota; class Anaerolineae; order Aggregatilineales; family Phototrophicaceae. The sequence goes on along the minus strand of JAIOHO010000512.1, from coordinate 914 downwards.
GTTCGACCCAGGCATCCAGGCGCTCTTTGGTCAGTTTGGGCTGATGGTCTTCATCCAGAGCGAGACCCATAAACGAGTCCCCGTCTGTAAACAACGAATGTCCAAACTGGTAACTCTCGTCCACTGGCGTATAGCCGACCAGTTCGCCACCCAGTGCCAGCACCGTCTCGGCCAACATCCCTGCTGCGTCTAAATAGGTGTCTGGGTAGCCATACTGGTCACCCATCCCAAAAACAGCAACCTTATGCCCGGTCAGGTCAAGCGATTCCAATTCATCCCATTTGATGTCCCAATCGACCTGAAGTTGGCCGATGTCCCATGTTGGAATGCCGAGAATCAGGTCGGTATAGTCCAGCATTTCATGCAAGTCGCTGCTACCGACATTGTGAATCGTGACGGTATCTGGTCCGAGCTGGGCATCAATCATGTCACGAATATCGTAGGCGACATACTCAGTCTGCGAGGTGCTGCTGCCAAAGAACACGCCAATCTTAGCCATGCCAGTCTCCTTTTAGTACTTATTTGCCTGAGGCTGCCGGGTGAAAGATTCCATAGCAACTTTCAGATCTGCTTCGGAGAATATGAAACCTTTGCCCCTGGCGAAACGGGTCAGTGCAGGGATTGTCCAGGCATCGGCAAGCTTCTGATGGGTTTGTAGATTGCGATCAGCTGCGAGTAATTCCAAAAATACTTCGGCGGTTTGCCAGGACATGAGACCTCCTTGATGAGTTTTAGGCCGGTGATGGCATCTCATTCAAGAATAGGACTTGTCCGGTAAATTGTATTTAAGCTGGCTTAAGTCGAAGGAGAAACGCTTGTACCAGTCTATAACATCGCAATTGAACGCAGCTTAGGCTCGTCCACAATCCAGATGCGATGCCGGTCAAATTCGATGGCGCCGGCATGTTCCAATT
>JAIOHO010000511.1 GCA_019912905.1 Anaerolineae bacterium | reverse complement strand
GCCCAGGGAGGCGGCGCAGTGGTGGCTGGCTTCCTGCTCACCGGGCTGGTCAACCGCCTGGGGCACGGGCGCGTCGTCTCGATCACGGTCTTTGTCCTGTCGCTGAGTATGTTTTCGCTGGCGCTGTCGGCTCATTTGTGGGCGAGCATCGCCTGTATGCTGCTGTATGGCTTTGGCTTTGTGCTGTTTTTCGTCAATACCAACACGATGATCCAACTGGAAGTGCCCGACGAATTCCGGGGCCGGGTGATGAGCCTGTTCACGCTGACGTTTCTGGGCCTGATGCCGATTGGGGCGCTGATTGTCGGGGCGATTGCCAACGAGATTGGCACGCCGACCACGCTGGCTCTGTGTGCCTTGATTAACGGTGGCCTGGGCGCTGTGATCCTGGTACGCTGGCCTACGGTGTGGCGCATGGTCTGATGGGTGTGTTCCTTCGCCGCGCTGGAAGCGAGGTTACCGGCCCCGCTTTCCCGCTCTCATCCCCTAAAACTGCGGGGTATCTTCCCTGACCCCTTGTGAACCCCAGGATTCGGATGTAAGGTGATGGATATACTGACTCAGCGCGCGCTGATCAGACCATCAACCAGATGCTTAGGTTGTTTGAGGTATCTACAGATGAAACTGGCAGAGGCACTGATTCTCCGAGCCGATGCGCAGAAGCGAATCCAGCAGCTGCGCGAACGGCTCAACCGCAGCGCGAAGGTGCAGGAAGGCGAGCAGCCGCCCGAAGATCCGCAGGAACTGCTGGCCGAACTGGACCGCGCGATTGTGGAATTTTCCGTGCTGGTGAAGCAGATCAACCGGACCAATGCGCAGACGGCCTTCGGCGAAGGTCAGACCCTGACCGATGTGCTGGCCGACCGTGACGCCCTGGCGCTCCAGCGGAGTGTCCTGGCCGGGGTGATTCAGAACGCGGCGGTGCAGCAGAATCGCTACAGTCGTTCCGAAGTCAAATACTTCAGCACGGTAAGCATCGCCGCTTTGCAGAAGCAGGTCGATGCGCTGGCCCGCCAGTACCGTGAACTGGATTCTCAGATTCAGCAGCTCAACTGGCAGGTGGACTTGATCGAGTAACACAGCTAGCAGGTAGCCGCTGGGGTGATCGAGGCGAGCGTGAACCCGCCAACTGGGTCAAGTTGGACCGGCCCCTGTAAAGGGATTACTGTGCGAGGAGCCGCGCAGGTTGGGTTCAATTCCCGAATGACCGTGCATGCTCTTCACAGGACACCGGGCACAACGGCACCGGGCATTGTCAGCACCGCATGCTGATCGATCATCACACCGGCGAGGGTGGGATTGGGGATCATACGGCGCGTCCACCACGGGCGCGCTGTTCTTGTGCCGCGGGGGGTGATGCGCTATAGTGACGCTATGTCCACTCTACCGGCCATAATCCTCCACAGCGGCTGGACGTGCGAGTACTTCGAACTCGAACCCGGCCTGTATGAATTTGCCCAGGATGTCCGCGTGCCTTCCCTGGTGGAATGGGCCTTCGATAAGCGCCGGGTCGAGAATTGGGCCGCCTGGCTCAAACGCGGTTTCGACCTGCGCCCGACCGATGGATGCGTGAGTTACTTCCTCTATCTGGATTCCGCACCCGAAGATACACAGATTTACGTCAACGGCGAGAAAATCGGGATTTACCAGCAGTCCGGGCCGGATGCACCGCCGTTTGAGGTAGACGTGACGCCCTACGTCGCCCTGGAATACAACGAAATCGCGTTTCGTGTGGAATGGAATGCCGCCGGGCGCTTCGAGGGGGTACGGCTTCAGGCGGTCCCCTGCGACTGACCCCGCGCATTGACGCCCGCAGAGCGTTTCGCTACAATAACGTTCGTCAACGTTATCTTAATGAGCACATCAATATCCATGAAATATCACATCTGGACTCTCGGATGCCAAATGAACGTGGCCGACTCGCAGAGGCTGGCCTCCGAACTGGAACGGCTCGGCCATCATGCAGCGGCAGACGCCGATCAAGCCGATATTCTGGTCGTCAATACCTGCGTCGTGCGTCAGAGTGCCGAGGATAAGGGCCTGAATCGCCTCATGGCCCTGCGTGGCGTGAAGGAACAGAATCCCGAAAAAGTCATCGGTGTGATGGGCTGCATGGTCGGCGTGCGCGATCCGCTGGACCTGCGCAAGCGGCTCCCGTTCGTCGATGTGTTTATGCCGCCCTCTGAACCCGGACCGATGGTCAATTTTCTGGCCGGGGTCGATGTGGAAGCCGAAGCATTGGAACACGAAGCGGCGGCGCGTGAGCAGCGCGACGCCCTTCAGAACGGCGACCTGATCCTGCCGGTGCA
>JAIOHO010000510.1 GCA_019912905.1 Anaerolineae bacterium | reverse complement strand
TGCCGCGCGCCTGCGCCTGTTCGATGGCAAAGCGCATGTGATCCAGCAGTGGGCGGCTCATCCAGCCCAGGTGACGCGGCAGGCCAACACGGGGGTGAATGACGAACGCCTCGACGCCGTGCGCCTGAAAGTCGTTGAGCTGGCGCAGCAGTTCGGGCATGGACAGGTCGTCGTTCCAGAACCAGAATGGGACAAACGAAAACTCCGCCGGTGGCGATTGCCACGCGGTCGGCAGCGAAAAATTCATCGTCATACAGGACTCCTATCTGTGTCCGGGTTATCCCACAGTATCCAAAATATCCCAAAATTTGGATAAAATTGGGATATAGGGTTACTTCCCAAGCGGCTGAAGCTGCCAGGAATCCGTCTCGATTACCTTTAGCTGGCCCAGGCCGGGGAACGGCAGGTGGAAGCCATGCAGCAGCGCCCCCTCGCGGCTGACCCGGTCGAACATGGTGCGGCGGGTTTCGACCGACTGCGCCGGTTCATCATCCCAGTTGGGCGTCCAGCGGATGTGCTCGAAGTGCAGCGGGTGGTCAATGGTGTCGATCAGGCAGTACAGGGTTTCCCCGCCGGATTCGAAGGCAAACGCCGTGTGATGAAAGGTGTGCCCCGGCGCGGCAATCGCCCGAAAACCGGGCACGATCTCGGCATCGGGGTCGATCAGGTCCAGATGATCCCTGATGGCGTCCAGGCTGCGATAGACCATCGACGTCGGATTCGCGGCCAGCTCCGACAGCCAGTAGTCATATTCGGCGCGCGCCATGACGTAGCGGGCGTTGGGAAAGGCCAGACTGCCATCGGCCAGGAGATTGCCGGCGACGTGATCCCAGTGGCCGTGCGACAGGGCCACAATCGTCACGTCCTCCGGCGCGATTCCTTCCACCCGCAAACCTTCCATCAGCAGGCCGCATCCCGGATGTGCGTTCGGTCCGCCGCCGGTGTCGATCAGCACCCGCTGCGTTCCCATATCGACGTACAGGATGATGGCCGGAATCCGCAGCTTGCCGGGCTTCAGGCCATAACGCCCCAGTTCCGCGCGCAGTTCACCCGGCGACGCACCGTCAAAGAATTTCGCCGCCGAAATGGTGCCGATGTAGCCGTCATTGATCGCCACACCGTTAAAATTGCCCACATTAAAGTGGTAGGTTTCCACCGTCACTGCTCATACCTCCAGTTTAACTAAGCGCGCACGTCTCCAGACTCAAAAAATCCCGCTTCCCCTCGAATGGTCAAACGTGCTGATCCACCAGGATGGGGTTTCCATCGGGATCGACAATGACAAAGCTGGCGGGTCCGCTGGTAGTCTCATCCGCCTCGTCCTGAAACTCGATGCCCTGGGCTTTCAGCCCTCGCTGAAGGTCGCGCACATCGGTGAAAGACTCCAGCGTGTTGGCGTCCTGATCCCAACCCGGATTGAAGGTCAGAATGTTTTTCTCGAACATGCCCTGAAACAGCCCAATTATGTGATCGCCATTTTTCATGATGAGCCAGTTCTGGGCGGCATCCCCACCAAAAACGCGAAAACCTAACTTCTCGTAGAAGGCTTTCGACACCTGGATGTCTTTGACACTTAAGCTAATTGAAAATGCGCCTAGGTTCATACGTGCCTCCAATCACTCATCGTCATAAGATACTGTTGAAACGGTCTCGCTCATTCAGTGTAACCGATCTTTTAGTACAGCCGGGGCTACTCCGCTGATGGTTGCCCTCACCGCCGCAGCCGGCGCAGGAGCATGTTGGGCACCGCCGTCGCTTCCTCCAGCCGCAGCAGCAGGCTCAGGCCAAAGAACACCGCGCCGCCAATGACTCCCCCGGCCAGCAGCGTTACCAGCGCGCCAGACTCCGCCAGCGCCGCCTCGATGAACCACAGCACCAGCCCCATCGCCAGCGCCGCGATCAGCGCTTTGCCCGCGCTTGTTAGCACGGCACGATCGTGAATCGGACCAATCCGCCGCCGCAGCAGCAGCCACAGCGCCAGCGCTTCGATGTTGGTCGTCAGCGCATTTGCCAGCGCCAGCCCAGCGAACGGCCCGTGGGCCAGACTGTGCCAATCCCCGATGAACTCGATAAAAATGATGCTCAGGACGATGTTCGAGATCATCGCCGCCGTGCCGACCTTGACCGGCGTCCAGGTGTCAGACAGCGCGTAAAAGGCCCGTGACAGCACTTCCAGCAGCGCGAACCCGGCCATCCCGATGGCATAAAAGGCCAGCGCCCAGGCCGCCGCCTGCGAGTGTTCCGCCGTCCATTCATTGCGCTGGTACAGCACCGTCACCAGCGGCACCCCCAGCAGAATCAGGGCGATCATGGCCGGGAAGGATAAAAACAAGACACTGCGCAGCGCCGACGCCAGCCGGTCCTTGAAGCCGTCGAAATCCTCGGCTGCCGCCATCGCCGCCAGCGAGGGAAACACCGCCGAGCCGAGACTCTGGCCGATGATACCGAGCGCGAAGAACATCAGTGTAAAGGCGGTCACCAGCGCCGCCGCACTGCCGGAGATCATGCCGGAGGTGAACATGGCATTGACCACGAAGTTGATCTGCACGACGGCCAGCCCCAGCACACGCGGCCCCATCAGCCGCATCACCTCGGCCACGCCGGGGATGCGCCAGTCGAGCCGCAGCCGCAGCCGGGCCTTGACCTGCCGCAGGCCGGGAAGCTGCACCAGCAGATGCAGCAGCGCGCTCAGGGCCGCGCCATACGCCAGCCCGTAAACGTTGGAGTCCCCCACCTGAGCGACGCCGGAGCCGGGCGGCAGCATTCGGGCGATCACCAGCGCGCCGATCATCAGGCCGATGTTGTTCATGCTGATGGCGATCGACGGCAGCAAAAAGAGTTGATGTGCCTGGAGGATACCCATCAGCAGGCCGCTGATACTGAAAATGAAGGGCGTCACCATCATGATGCGCATCAGCGCGGCGGTGAGATGCTGAACTTCGGGGGCGGCAGCCGGGGCCAGCACCGTCGTTACGATGAGCGGGGCCAGCAGCACCACCAGCAGGCTGAGCACCCCGGCAGCCAGTGCCGACAGGGTCATCACGGCGCTTGCCAGCCGCCAGGCGCTTTCTTCCGCGTCGTCGCGCTCGCGGAGGCGCGCATACACCGGGATAAACGACGACCCCAGTGCGCCGCCCGCCACCAGCACGAAGATCAGTTCCGGCAGGCGCTGCGCCCAGACGAAGGCATCCAGCGCGTCACCCGCTCCGAACGCGGCATTGATGATGGCCGTGCGCACCAGGCCGAGCACGCCGCTGGCGACGAAGCCAAACAGCACGATCAGCGCGGCACGGGCAATCTGGGCATTCGAAAGGGCACGGGATGGGGTCATGGAATGGGCAAACTCCCTGGCAAACAATTTCGCCTGCGTGACACACACGGCGGCGGCATTCAGAAAATCCACCTCGACAGGTGCGCATTCTACCACAGCCCGTACCGAGGTGGGACTTGCGCGGGGACCCTTCCCGGCCTAAACTCGTCGGTCAGTTATGACAATCCACATGACGAGGAACCCTTCATGGCCGAGGAACCGATTCACGTCGTCGTAGCCCTAGATTTCTCGGACGAGATCATGGACCAGCTGCGGGCGGTGTCGCCCCGCCTGCACATCGAGCGCCACTTCCCCAAAGTGCCCGACAGCGCCTGGGCCGACGCCGAGATTCTGTATACCGTGCGCGAACTGCCCGATCCGGATCAGGCCCCGCGCCTGCGCTGGATTCAGGCGCATACCGCCGGGATCAATCACCTGCTCCACTCGCCCATCATGCAGGCCGAGGATGTCGAGATTACCACGGCCAGCGGCATCCACGCCGTTCCCATCGCGGAATACTGCCTGTCCATGATGCTGGCCTTCGCCTATCGACTGCCCACCTTGCGGGGCTATCAGGAGCGCGCCGACTGGCCCGCCAACTCGTGGGATTTCAAGACCCAGACGCTGCGCGGTCAGACTCTGGGAATCGTCGGCTACGGCAGCATTGGCCGCGAACTGGCACGTCTGGCGGATGCAATGGGTATGGTCGTCGTGGCGACCAAGCGCGATCTGAAGCAGATTTCTGCCGAGGGCGAATATATCGAAGCCGGGCTGGGCGATGAAACCGGCGATATTCCCACGCGCCTGTATCCACCCGAAGCGCTGGCATCGATGGTCAAAGTCTGCGATTTTGTCGTGCTCACCCTGCCGCTGACGGACAGCACCCGGCATATCGTCAATGAGGACATCCTCAGCGCGATGAAGAAGACGGCGGTGCTGGTGAACGTGTCGCGCGGCGGTGTGGTCGATGAAGCCGCCCTGATTTCAGCGCTGGCTGCCGAGAAAATCGCCGGGGCCGGGCTGGACGTCTTCGAGACCGAACCCCTGCCCGCCACCAGCCCGCTGTGGCAGCTGGATCAGGTCGTCATTACGCCGCACATCTCCGGCAACAATGGGCGCATCCACGAAAAAGCGGCGGCCTTGTTTGCCGAGAATTTGCAGCGCTACCTAGACAACGAACCGCTGCTCAACCAGTTCGATCGTCAGCGCGGTTATTGATCTGGAACCTGTTATGCACTTTTGCCCTCATCCCCCGACCCCTTCTCCCTAAGGGCGAAGGGGAAACAAATCGGTTGCACATGAAAAGTTCTATCCATGAGGGAGAGGGACGCTGCGCAGGGGTGAGGGCAAATTTGAACGTTAAAAGTTCATAACATGACCTGGAAGTTACGCAGTTGCCAGGGATCAGTGTTCCACCAGCTGGAAACCGGCGGTTCTTCAGACCGCTTTTTCTTTCGACTGGTAACTGACGACTACAAACTCTGGATCACCCGTGCGGGTAAAATCCGGCGGCGGTGTCGAACAGCGCGGTGATATTCTCCGGCGGCGTGTTGGCCTGGATGTAATGCGACGGCCCCAGGATATAACCGCCCTGCGCGCCCAGCACGTCGATGCGCGCCCGGACCTCATCCGCGACCTCGTCCGGCGTGCCAAACGGCAGCGTTTTCTGCACGCAGACCCCGCCCTCAAAGCACAACCGGTCGCCGTGATCGCGCTTGAGCGCCACCGGGTCCATCCCGCGCGCGCTGAACTGAAGCGCCTGAAGCACGTCGATCCCCATATCCATCAGGCCGGGCACGGCGGGCATGACTGACCCATCCGTGTGATAGATGACGCGCGCCCCGTGCCGGTGAATCACGGCATTCAGGCGCAGGTGATAGGGTTTGATGAATGCCTCCCACATCGGCAGGGACATCAGCAGGCCGTTCTGCCCGCCAATGTCGTCGGCGGTAAAGGCCAGGTCGATGCGCCCCTCACAGGCGGCCAGCGCCCGGTCGAAATAGGCGCAGAAGAACGTCGTCACCCGCTCCATAATGGCGTGGGCCAGTTCCGGGTTCAGCACGAAGTCCATGAACATCTGCTCGAAGCCGCGCATATACCACGAGCGCTCGAAGATATTGCCGTTGGCGGCCATCAGGCAGTGATCGCCATCCGCCGCGGCGATCGCCGCCAGCGCGTCGTAGTCGAACCAGTCGGCGCTCGGCCAGCGGTGGGCATCGAGATCCGCCGGGGTCTCCGCACTTGCCAGGGGATAATAGGCGATTTCGTCGTAGCTGTCCGCGCCGTAGCTGACCGGGGCGCGCCGCACGCCCCAGATGTCCTCGTCGGGCAGCAAGAGGGGACCGCTGTAGGGCGGCACAATCTCGCGCACGTCGATCAGGGGATCGAGGTAAGCCTCCACGCTGAGGCCGCGCGTCTGCTGGAGATGCGTTTCCAGCGCGCGCTGGGCCGGGGCGTTAATCCCGGAGCAGACCAGGGCGATGGGGATACGGTCGGTGGTCTGGTGGTCGAGCGCCAGCCGGACGCGTTCGCGGTGCGACAAAGAGGAAAAGGAAGGGGTCATGCGGTCACGCTTTCAGGATTGGTCGATTCCGATGCAGATTATATCCCACAGCGCAGCCTGAGTCGTGCGTTTCAGGCAGGCCGAATCGTCGATTCGCACAAGTCGCTGCAACCGCGCTGCGCAATATTGCGTATAATCTTATTGAAAGACGCTGTCAATCGAATGTGATGAGGAGTAAGACGTGTCTGAGGAACAGATGAACACCCAGCCGGAAGCTGAACCGAAGAAGGCCACCCCGATCGACGAATTTGTCGCCCATCAGAAGCGGGCGCTGGACGAAACCGGCAAAGCAATCGAGGCCCTGCTGCCGCCCGAGTTCGTCAAGCACACCAAAGAAGCGCAGAAGGAATTTGTTGCCGGGTTCAAGGTCCTGGCCGACACCTTTATTGACGAGATGGAGAAAGTCGCCAAGAAGGTCGAATCCCAGGGTAAATCCGACGAGGATGACAAACCTTCGACCACCGGTAAGACCAAGGTCAAGGTCCAGGTCGAGTAAGCCGAAGCCGGGGTCCACAGACACCCCGGCTTTTTTAATTCATCGCCCCGATGCAGACCGTTGGAGGAATACATGGCCCATCGTACTGGCCTTTACGGTTTATTGTTCGCAGCCCTGCTTCTCATGATCGCCGCCCTGGGCATCCCCACCACTCGCCTGCAAGCCCAGCCGCGCGCCACCCTCGAAGCGCGGACTCAGGGAATCCAGCAAACCGCTCAGGCTCAGGCCCTCGCTATCCAGCAGACCGCGCAGGCCAGTGCCAGCGGCATCCAGCAGACCGTCCAGACGGGCGTGGGCGCGATGCAGGGAACGCTCGAATCGCAGGCCCCGATCATTGCCGCGACCGTGCAGGCAGGCGTCGATCAGGCGCTGGGACTCAGCGCGGATGCGGGGACACAGATTGCGGCCACCATCCAGGCCGTCGCTACCACCCTCAGCCAGCAGGCCGGAGACATCCAGTCTACTGCCGCCGCCATCAGCGCGACCGTGCAGGCCAGCCTGGAATCGCTGCCGCCGGAACTGGCGGAACTCCTCGGCTACCTGGCGCAGCAGACGAGCGTGGAGTTCGACCCGGACACGAAACTGCTGACCTTGACCTCATACATCACCGAGCAGCAGGCCAACGATTTGCAGGACATTGTGGTCGAAGCGGCGGGGTATAACCCCGAGGCGGTATCGCTGGATACCCGGGCTGATGGCACGATTCAGGTCTCCCTGGTGGATGTCAGCGGCACCCTGCCCGGTACAATGGTGCTGACCTATCAGGTCGTCGTCGTGGATGGGCGTGTTACTGCCACCCTCACCGGAGTCACTCTCAACGGCGCGGCGGTGCCGGTCGAACGCGTGCCAGAGGACCTGCGCTCGGCGGTGGAACTGGGCGTGATCGGCGCGGCGCTGCAAACCGCCGTCAACGTTCCAGCCGCCATACCCTTTACCTACACCATTCAGTCGGTGACGGTGTCTGAGGAAGGGATTCTGGTGGTGTACGTGGTGACCCTGATCTAATAATTCAGGCGGCGAGCAGCGGGGTCAGCCCGGCAAGCCACAATCATCGGCTCTGCTGCTCGTTCAGCAAAATCGACAGGAACCACAACCCGGCAATGGCAAAAGCGATGGCGGACAAAATCGCCTGACCGCTGATATACAGCACCGAGGCCGACATCAGGATACTTCCGGCCATCACCGCATGGGTGGTGCGCCGTTCCTGAAATTCGAGGCGCGTAATCTGGCCCTGAAACTCCGGCGACTGTTCCACCGAGAAACGCAGATCGCCCTGTTCGACACGCTCGACTAGGCCCGCGGTCGGGTTCACCGCCCGGCGCACCAGATTCTGGCCGATTTGCAGCAGCGCCTGTGCGCCCTGGCTCGCCATCATCGCCTCAAGGCTGCGCGTGTCGCCATCGACACTGACGATGCTCTCACGCATCAGCACGGTCCAGAAGCGTTGAAACTCCTGCCAGACGTTGTAATCCGAGTCCAGGCTGGTCGCCATGCCGCTGAGAATGCTGACCGTGCGGCCCAGGTAGAGGAAGTCCTGCGGTACATAGAACGGCATGTCGTAGAGCAGTTCGCTGAACTGCATACCGAGGGCCTGCATGTCGGCATAATCCATGTCTCGAATTTCGGACATGCTCATGCCCCAGACTCGATTGAAGGCGATCTCGGCAGCTTCCTCGATGCGGGGCATGTCTGCACCCGGCAGGATAAACCCGAGGTCGGCATAGCTGTGGACCAGCTTGCGCGAGTCGCGGGCGATGACCGCTGCCATCGTGTTGAGCATCCCGGCGCTGATCTTTTCGGTCAGCGTGCCGGTCATGCCGAAGTCGATGAAGATCAGATAGAACGGGCGGCTGCCTGATCCGGGCTGGGCGTGCCCATTCTCAAGCGGCAGCGGGTAGACGAACAGGTTGCCGGGGTGGGGGTCGGCATGGAAAAAACGCTCTTTGAAGATCTGCGTCAGGTAGGTATCCATCAGGCGATCTGCCACGGCCCGGCGGTTGATCCCGGCAGCTTCCATCGCGGCGAAATCGTTGATCTTGATGGTCGTCACATCCTCCATCGTCAGCACGCGATCACTGGAATAATCGGCATACACGATAGGGACATACACATCCGGGTTGTCAGCGAACATCGCATGGAAGCGGGCGGCGTTATAGGCTTCGTGCTGATACGATAGTTCCTCCAGCAGCACGCGGCCAAATTCCTCGATCAGCGCATTGGCGTCAGCGCGCCGGTTCACGAAGCGGAAGACCATCATCACCCGCGCGATGATATGCAGGGCGGACAGGTCCGTGTAGCAGATGCGGTCGATGCCGGGACGCTGCACTTTGACGACCACCCGGTCGCCGCTGCGCAGTTCCGCGCGGTGCACCTGCCCCAACGAAGCCGCCGCCACCGGCGTTTCGTCCATCCAGACGAAGCGTTCGGCGATCGGCCCCAGGTCCGCTTCGATGACGGCGCGAATCTGATCGAAGGGCACACTGGGTACTTCGTCCTGCAAACCAGCCAGCTCCTGGGTGACTTCCGGCGGCAGCATATCCACGCGGGTGGAAATAAACTGCCCCAGCTTGATCATCACCCCGCCCATCGAGATGGCGAAGCCCCGGAACTCCCGCGCATACGTCTGCCAGCGCGCCACGTTGCCGCGCTCGACCAGGTCATGCATCCCGAACAGGCTTTCGACCAGATAATGCCAGAACAGCAGCCGCACCAGCAGCCGGGAGGCCCACACCAGCGAACGCACATAGCGGTACTGCATGCGCAGCGACCGGGGGCGAACTTCCGGCTCGGAAATCGGAGCCGGGACGGGGATCTGTCGCTGCGGCGGCTGGTACTGGGGGGCGCGCCCGTTATTTCGCGCGCTGCTTTTCGCCCCGTTCGTCGCGGAAACGGATACGGAGTCTGGATTCATCAAATTTTGCATCAGCTATTTCGAGATCCCATAACGCATACGGCAGGACAATGTTACGGCGATAGGGACCCACCCGCAGCGTGATTTCATCGCGCGAGCGGTACAGGTCCATATCCTCTTTATCGGCAAACGGCAGGGGGACCACCAGGGTATACACCCCATCGGCGTCGGTTTCGATGCTGTGCGTTTTGCCCGTGAACAGGCGCACCGCCGGATTCTGGTCGCCGTAGAGCGCCTCGCCGAGTTTGTGCAGCGCCTCCAACCCGGTGACTTCCGTGCCAAACAAGGGCGCTTTGAGCAGCGGCAGGTCGCCGAAGGCTTCCTGAATCAACCCCATGTTTTCCTTCTGCTTGTCTTTCGCCATCGCAAAATAGGGGTCGGTCACTTCGTCGGGGATGATGCGGTTGCACAGGATGGCATCGGTCGCGTAGCCATACAGGTTCAGGTAGGTATAGGTACGCTGAGTCTCTTTGATGACCATCTTTTCGGGGTTAACCACCAGCCGCATACTGGCAACTTCCGGGTCCGCCAGCAGTTCGCGCACATGGTCCAGCGTCTTGAACAATTCCTGCACCTGGTCCCAGGCCGCTTCATCCGGGATGCGATCGTTGTTTTTCAGCACCCGGCCAATGGGCCGCAGGATGCGGGCCGCGCCGCGCGTCAGGCCCAGGATGCGCTCGAACCACCAGCGGGTGACATCCGGCAGGCTGAGCAGGCGCAGCGTCTCGGCGGTCGGGGCCGCATCGACGATGAGCACGTCGTATTCATTGTCGTTGAAATACTTATTGATCCACAGCAGGTGCGCGCCTTCTTCCAGTCCCGGCAGGATCGTGACTTCTTCAGCCACGATGTCATCGACCCCATTGCGGCTGAACAGCGCGATCATATACTTCTGGAACAGGCCCCAGTATTTGTCCATCGAATAGCGGGCGTCCACTTCCTGCGCCCACAGATTTTCAGCCAGTTGGACCGGTTCCGGCCCGATCTTCGCTTCGAGCGAATCGGCCAGGCTGTGGGCCGTATCGGTGCTGATGACGATTGTCTTCAGCCCCATCTCGGCGCAGCGCAGCGCCGTCGCTGCCGAGATGCTGGTCTTGCCCACCCCACCTTTGCCGGTGTGCACGATTACACGCATGGTTCACCTTCGTTGATATTTGCGAGCCTATTATACATGACCGATTGTTGATTATCCTGTATGCCTATACGCACTGGACAGGGAGGAGGTCGCAGAAGGGCTGCTGGATTACCTGTAAAACAGGCAGGAACAGGCAACATTACAATGATTATTACAATTCCTGGGCTTTCCATCGCCGCAAAGGTCGCAGGGTCAGTCTTTCCCCTAGCTTCTAGGCTACCAGCCCTCACATGACTCATGTTACTCTCTGCCAAACTGCACGCAGAGGGGCAACATGCATACAAGACTAACGAATCTGAGCAACCGAGCCGTGCTGCTCATCCTGTTTATACTATTTGCCGGGGGAAGCTTATGGTCATTGGTTATCAATTTGACCAGTCCTAATGCGAATTTCGCGGAGTGGGGCGAAAGCTGGCTCCAGAACTTCAGCACGGAAATGTTTGGCGCGTTCCTCACTTTCATGCTGCTGACACTGGTGCTGGGCACACGACAGGAGAAGGAACGGCTCATCCGGCAGCTTAGAAGTCAGGTGAATGAAGCCGCCCTGCAAGCGGCGGAAGAATTGGCTGCGCGTGGATGGCTGGCGGATGGTTCACTCAAAGGAGCGAACTTGAGGCGCGCCAATCTGCAAGGGGCAGGCTTGGAGTATGCAAATCTTCAGGGGGCAAGCTTAAGGGGAACCAATCTGCAAGGAACGAACTTGACATGGGCCAATCTTCAGGGGGCGAGCTTAAAAAGAGCCAATCTGCAAGGCGCGAACTTAACATGGGCCAATCTTCAGGGGGCGAGCTTGTGGGATGCCAACCTACAAGGGGCTAGTTTAGGCGCAGCCAGCTTTGATGAGAAAACGATTTTACCTGATAGAAAACTTGCCAGACTCGACCATAACAACAACCCAATCTACACGCCCGAATCGTATTATCAGCCCAGTGTAACCGATATGACCCGTTACACTGATCCCAATCATCCTGACTTCTGGCAACCGGAATGGGTTAAGCGGCGTCGGGCATCCGACAGCGCCGGGCAATGAATTACCCAGCAACCCTCCAAACCCCTGTCGGGGTTCAAAGAGTCCCAACGGGACTTGGGCGCTTGCCGTCGAATTCATTCGTCGGCAGGGGCAGTTCCCGTAAATGGATTATAATAACCCTAAAGTGAAACAGGAGGGTCGGGCCATGACTGACCGGACAATTACGCTGCGCTCCGATCTGGTGGAGCGTTTAGAAGCACTCGCCCAACGACAGGGGCGATCGCTCGACGATCTGTTTGGCGAACTGCTCAACACCTACGCGCCCGTGCAGAGCGGCAACTGGGCACTGGCGGTCGCGGAGGGTATGGAAGCGGCGGACATCGACTGGATCGATGACCCGGATGCATCGGCCAACAGCCGCGACCATTTTGAACATCATTTGCGCGAGAAGTGGAAGCGCACCCAGAACATGGGTGGAGACGATGCCTGATATTCTCGTTGATGCCAGCTACCTGATCGCACTTGGCTATCCACGCGACCGCAACCACGTGACGGCAAAATCCTTTGCGGCGGAGCACGGGACAGATTTGCTCATCCCAGATGTCGTTCTTGTTGAGGCGATCTATAATCTCCAGCGCTTAGGCGGAACTGCGGCGACGATTCGCTTCTCCACTCTGTTGGCAGCGCAACCACCCCTGTTTTTGCCGCTGACAGTAACGGATTTCATACGAGCCATCGCGCTGATGGATCGCTACCACGACGCAGAACTCGACTTCGTGGATTGCTGCCTGACGGCGCTGGCAGAGCGGCTCGACATTACCGGTATCTGCACGTTTGACCGCCGTGACTTTGCGATGATTCGCCCAAACCACGCGGAGTATTTCGATCTCCTGCCTTAATCGTGTCCACCGGTGCAGGGCAGTTACACAAGATAAACCCAAATAAGGAAACCAATACCACAATATGGGACTCATCGACGCAGGCATACCTGCATCGTCAATGTGCTGCTGCGGACAGACGAACAGGGCGCCATGCGAGTGGACAAAGGTTTCCTTGCAGAAAAACGCCGCCCACTTGTCGGATTCCATCCCCGGGACATGCGTATCGCGAAACGGGTCGATTCTGCAACCCGGCCTTCCTCAGAACGTATAAGAATCAGACTTGCATCTGCACCCAGGTGCAAGGGTAAGCCGTCTGACAGGCAGGGAAACTCGGTCATTTTTTGCAGCAGGGGGATTTATTCATGATGGACACCTTAGTACAGGCGCGCGGGCTGGCGAAGACCTTCAAACGCGAGGATGGGTCGCCGGTCCACGCGGTTAAAGGCATCGACCTCGATATTCAACGGGGGGAGATTTTCAGCCTGCTCGGACCTAACGGCGCAGGCAAGACGACCACCATCTCGATGATCAGCGGCCTGCTGGAACCGACCGCCGGGGACGCGACTATCGGCGGGCATTCGATCACCAAAGACGCGCTGGCGGCCAAGCGGCTGCTGGGGGTTGTGCCCCAGGAAATCGCGCTCTACCCGGAACTGAGCGCCCGGCGCAACCTGGATTTTTTCGGACGTATGTACGGCCTGGGCGGGGCGGAATTGCAGAAGCGCATCGACGAGACGCTGGATTTCATCGACCTCAAGGACCGCCAGAACGACAAAGTCGAGACTTTTTCGGGCGGCATGAAACGCCGAGTCAACATCGGCGTCGGGCTGCTGCACAAACCGCAGTTGGTCTATATGGATGAGCCGACGGTGGGCGTGGACCCCCAGAGCCGCCGCCGCATTCTGGACACGGTGCTGCGGCTGCGCGACGAACAAGCCATGACCGTGCTGTATACCACGCACCTGATGGAAGAAGCCCAGGAACTGAGCAACCGCGTCGGCATTATCGATCACGGCGAGATCATCGCCATGGGCACGGTCGGAGACCTGGTGCTTCAGGTAGGCGAACAGGACCGGCTGGTGCTGGACATCGGCGACCAGACCCTGGCGGACGCCCTGCTGCGGCGGCTGGAAGGTGAGGTCGAAGGCGTGACTCGCGCTATCTTCGATCCACCCGGCGAGGGCGGCGAATCGGCGGCGAATACGCGCGGCCAGATTATCGTGTATGCCCGGCGTGGACGCCGCGCGCTGGCCCCGATCATTCAGATGGTGACGGCCACCGGCCTGGAAATCAACGCCGTGCAGGTGAAGGAACCCGATCTGGAGGCGGTCTTCCTGCACCTGACGGGCCGCGCGCTGCGGGATTGACTCATGAATAAAATACTGGCAATCACGCGCAGGCAGCTATACACCACCTTTACCGACCGCAATCTGCTGTTGATCATGATCGCCGCGCCGCTGTCGATTTCGACCATCGTCGGGCTGGTGTTCGGCGGCTTTGGTGGCGGGGGCGGGTTCAATTTTTCACACATTCCGGTCGCGGTCGTCAATCTGGACACGGGCATCGACCAGCTTGGGACGCACGTCAACTATGGCGACATGCTGGTCGGGGTGATGATCCCCCAGGCGGGGTCCTCCGAGCTTCCCGGCGGTGCCGCATCGTGCCCGCTGGAAATGGATGCACAGGCCTCCGGTTCGAATGCCTTTGCCAACCAATCGCTGGGCGATCTGCTGGCTGCCCAGTCGGTCGCGGATGCGGCAGCCGGTCGCGCCGGGGTGGACAACGGCGATTTTGCAGCACTGGTGGTCATCCCGCCGGATTTCAGCACGCGGCTTGCGCCGCAGATTAACGCGACTGGCGGTGAAGCGACGGCGGCGGAACCGGCAGCGATTGAAGTCTACGCCAACAGCGGCCAGCCGATCGAAGGCACGATCGTGCGCAGCATCGTCGAAGGCTTTACCAACCGGCTGCTGACCGGCAACATCGCCATCGGCGCGTCGATCCGCACGCTCATCCAGCAGAGTCCGGCGGCGGCGCTGCGGCTGGCGGCCCTGCAGAACGATGCGCAGATCGGGGGCTGGTTTGCCTGCGGCTTTTCCGACGCGCTGGCGACGGTCAGTGTCGATCCCCAGGCGGTGCAGGCGCAGCAGCAGTCCCGCAGCCTGACGACCGCCATTCTGGTGCAGACTGGATCAGCCCAGGCCGTGCTGTTTGCCATGTTCGCCGCGCAGTTTGGGGTCCTCAGCATCATCAGCGAGCGCCGCGCCGGGACTCTACAACGGATGCTGGTGTCGCCGACACCGCGCAACGTCATCCTCACCGGCAAGCTGTTCGCCACCTTTGTGATGGTCATCGTTCAACTGCTCCTGCTGCTGGCCGCGCTGACGCTGATCGCCAGCGTGGTCGAACAGCAGTTGATTCTCATCTGGGGCGGCAACCTGATCGCTGTGGCCGCCGTGATCCTGGCGCTGGCGCTGAGCGTGTCCGGGTTGGGCGTGCTGCTCATGGGTCTGGCGCAGACGCCGGAGCAGGTCGGGCCGGTCGGCGCGGTGCTCAATATCGTCATGGGCGCGGTCGGCGGCGCGTTTGGCTTCCCGCCCGTGATCCCCATCTCTTACCTGTCGCTGATCTACTGGGGCACCGATGCGTTCGGCAAGCTGGCCGTCGGCAGCACGGACATCGGCCTGAATCTGCTGGCGCTGGTGGCCGCTGGGGTCGTGCTGTACGGCGTAGGATTGTTTCTGTTTAACCGCCGGGTGGAACTGTAGGAGGATACGATGCGAAATATACTGGCGATCGCCCGGACGGATTTGCAGGTCTACCTCTCGGATCGGGGCAACATCTTTGGTCTGATCGCCCTGCCGATCATCATGACGCTGTTTTTAGGTGGAGTCTTCACGAGTGGTGGGACGAGCCAGGTGCGCCTGGACATCCTGGATCAGGATAGCAGCCCGGCAGCCACACAGTTCATCGCCGACCTGCGCGCGGTCAATCCGGCTCTGATCCTTTGCCCTGCTGATTCCGGGCCAGACGACGGGTGCAGCCTGGGTGAAGCGGAAAGCCTCAACGTGGAGTCTTCCATCGAGCGGGTACGGAAAGGGCAGACGGATGGCCTGCTGGTCATTCCTGCCGGGTATGGTACCGGACTCGCCGCGTTCGAGACCATCAGGCTGCCCTATCACACTGCCTCCGATATGCTGACGAATGATCCGGCGCTCCAGTCGATTCAGGCCGTGCTCCAGCGCGTGAACGGCGGCGTGGTAGCCGCGCGCGTAGGCGAAGGGCTGGCCGAGTCGCTGGACGTGCCTCCTGCGGCGGAGGGCGGCGATTCATTCGGGCAGGCCGTCTATGCCCAGGCGAATACGGATCGGGCCGATCCCCCGGTGACCGTGGCCTACACGCAGACCGAAGCGAACCAGCCGCAGAATCAGAGCGATGGTTTCGGACAGTCCGTCCCCGGCATGGCGACCTTTTTTGTGGTGTTCAGCGTGCTGGGCGCGGGCATGTACGGCCTGGTCAAGGAGCGCAGCCAGGGCACGCTGCCGCGCCTGGCGGTGATGCCGGTGCGCCGTGCGGACATCATCGGCGGCAAAATCCTGGCGTATTTCAGCATCGGGATCGTGCAGTTCGTGATCGTGTTCCTCGTTGGACTGGTAGTGGGCGTCAACTTTGGGCACGATGTCCTGGCGCTGCTGCTGGTGATGGTCGCCTATACCCTGTGCATCACGGCACTCAGTTTTGTCCTGGCCCCGCGCATGCGCAATGACAGCCAGATCAGTGCCATGACCACGCTTTTGGGCATGGTGATGGGGGCGTTGGGCGGCGCGTGGTGGCCGCTGGACGTCGCGCCCCAGTTCATGCAGTTGGTCGGGCATCTGACGCCGGTCGCCTGGGCGATGGATGCCTTCCGGCAGTTGTTTTTCTTTAACGGCAGCCTGGGGGATGTGCTGCTGCCGGTGGGCATGCTGGTGGCGGCGACGGCGGTGCTGTTCGTCGTCGGCATTCGCGCCTTTAAATTCACGTAGGTCGCTCTGTCACGGGGGCTGCTGCACGTTCGCGGACATCCGCTATAATCAGAAGCAGATGCACCTGTCTGTTTTTGGAGCAGGAGGCGGCCCATGACGGTAGACTGGCTTCTCGAACACGGCGGTCCGGCGATTCGCTACCGCACGGCGACGGAACTGGCCGGATTGCCCCCAAACCACGTGGCTGAACTGGAGGCAGCCCTGCTCGGCAGCCCACTGGTCCAGGCCTGGCTGCACCGCTTCCAGCGCGATGCCAGCTTCAATGCGGTTCACGGCGCGAAGCACACCTGTTTCGAGAACGTGATGGGCAAACTGACGCAGTTGGGGTGTCACAGCGGCATCGAGCCGTTTGACGTGCGCACCGCCTATTTTCGGGATTGGCTGGAACACCAACCGCAGTTGTTCGCCGACGTCTATTTTTCGCGCACGATGGTCGCCGCCTTCCTGCTGCGCGCCGGGTATGCGCACGATCCTGCGGTAAGGGCGATCGCCCAGCGGCGGCTTCAGGTGCTGTCGGCCTTCTGCGCGCAGAAGGATTACGCCATTTACGTGGACCCGGCGGATTACCCGTCGATTCCCAAAGCCTACCGCGATCAGCCGCTGGTGGACCCGGCGCTGTACAGCGATGGCGATATGGCGCTGCCGAACTGGTATGATCTGTACCTGCTGGCGCATTATCCACAGGACTTGCACAGTGAGGCGGTCCAGGCCCAGATCGACACCGTGATCGACTATATCCTCCAGCCGGATTACCAGCGTCTGCCCCAGGGCTACGGCATCGGCCTGTTCGCGCCGCGCCGTTACTGGGTGATCGGTTGGTGTGTCCTGCTGCCCGGCTATTTCGACTTCGACCTGGACGAGCAGGGCAGGCACAGCCTGCTGCGTCATCTGCTGCTGCTGGCCCATTTTCCGACCGCGCGGGCGCATCCCTGGTTCAAAGCCGCGCAGGAGCACCTGGAGGGCTACCGCACGGAACGCGAGACGTATCTGCTGCCGCGCCCCTATCTGAGCGAAGCACCGAACGGCTACTGGATTGCGGGCAACTTCATGGGCCTGGAGGAAAACCGGCGCACCGAGCAGGCCATCGAACTCGAATCGACTTTCTGGCTGCTCAGACTGCGGCAGATCATGCAGGAATAAGGTATCATCCTCACCAGGGATCAGGGGGCACACACCACACGTGTGCCTTTTTTGTTTTGGGCGGTGAGGTCGAATCAGCGGGTATGGCAGTTCTGAACATCCTGGGGCGAATTGTGCGGATTTTCCGGCGGCTGCTGGGCTACCTGTTCGTGCTGGTGCTGCTGCTGTTCGGCTTGCAGCGCTCGACGATTCCGCTGGCGCTGGACTGGAATGCGGTGGCGGTTATCGTCAAGGACGAATCGTTCGATTACGTGACCTGGGAGCTGAACGCGCTGGCGGCTAAAACCGAGCAGACGCTCTACGGCCTGGCCCCCTTCATGACCGAAGCCGACCGCAGCCAATCTGTGCGCGACTACCTGGCCGATCTGACGCGCGCGCAACAGCTGGAAGCCCAGGTGACGGCCATCTATACCGACCCGGAGGTTACCGACCCACTGGCGGAATCGGCTGAGTTACGGGCCGAACGCGATGCCCTGCGCGCCGACCTGCGCCAGCGCCAGGGATTGGCCGAGTCGATTCTCGAAGGGCAGGTGTCGGCAGTGCTGGTAGATGAGGGTTTCGGGGCTTTAGGCCAACTGCTGCCGCCCATGTCGATGCGCTTTACGCAGCTTCCCAATCTGCTGGCGGTCTCGCCGCGTGACCAGATCAGCCTCGATATTTACATCAACATCGACCCGCTGCCCATCGACCAGATTGTGGCCCTGGAGCAGCGCATCGACCAGCAGGTAGACGTGGCTTCGCTGGTGATTCCGCTGGGCGGCATCGCACTGTATCCGGCTATGATCGCCGAAACGACCTCGCTCCCCTTCGCCGCCGACACGTTTGCCCACGAATGGCTGCATCACTACCTGTTCGCCTTCCCGCTGGGCCTCAGCTACGATTTCACCGGCGAGACGCGCATCATCAACGAGACGACCGCGAGTGTCTTCGGCACGGCCATCGGCCCGCGTGTGCTGGAGCGTTATTATCCCGAGCTGGCGCAGCGGCCCGATACATTGCTGCCGGTCGTGCAGACTGGCCCCGATACAACTACATTCGATTTTGGCCTTGAGATGGATCGCACGCGACGGCAGGTCGATGAATTGCTGACGGCGGGGAAAGTCGATGAAGCGGAACGCTACATGGAGGAACGCCGCCGTTTCTTTGTGGATCACGGTTACCTGATTCGCAAGCTGAACCAGGCGTATTTCGCCTTTTACGGCGGTTATCAGGCCGGGGGCGGCGTGCCCGGTGCAGGCGGCGCGGACCCCATCGGCCCGGCGGTACAGGAAATTTTCGACCGCAGTCCGTCGATTCACGATTTCGTGGTGACGATGCGCGGCATTACCACCCGCGACGAACTGCTGTCGGCGGTGGCCGCCCTGCGAAGTGTGCGCGGTTAGCGCATCAACCGGCGCGCATGTTTTGGCCGCTCTTGAGGAATTCGTCGCCGGCGATGTGCTGCCAGGCCGGGTTGACCCCGATGGAGGGCATGTCTTCATAATACCCGGCGATAAACCCGCCGCGACCCTGCCACATCTGATCGAGCATGGCGCGCGCGTGCTGGCGGATGAGCGCCTCATTGCCGGTGGGCAGGACCGCCTGAATATCGACCGGGCACCAGAACGAGATTTTGTGATTCTTCTGGAATCCGGCCAGGGTTTCGTAGCCGTGAATCTTGGGCTGGTCGAACTGAAGCAGATCGACGCCGACCTCGATCAGGTCGGGGATGATCTCGGTGATTTTGCCGCAGGAGTGCATGAAGACGATCAGACCGAGTTCGTGGGCATAGTCGCACAGCGCGGCGAAACGGGGCTTAAACTCCCTGCGCCACAGGCTGGGGCGGATGAACATGCGCTCCTGCGTGCCCCAGTCTTCGCCGAAGATGAACCCTGCCGCGCCGATGGCCTGAATCTGCTCCATCTGCACGCGAATCTGGGCGTCGATGCGGTCATGCAGAATGCTGATCTTCTCCGGTTCTGACAGCAGGTCCATAAAATACTGGTCCAGCTTGCGCAGGTTGCGGGCGATATTGAAGGTCAGCCCTTCGATGACGGCCAGCGGCCATTTGTCGGGATGCTGCGCGAACTGCTCCTCGGCGTTGTGATAATAAGCCGGGCTGCTGAAATCTGGCAGTGGGAAGGTCTCGACTTCATCCAGCGTTTGCAGCCCGCCCCGGATGACCT
>JAIOHO010000509.1 GCA_019912905.1 Anaerolineae bacterium | reverse complement strand
AACTCCAGCGCGATACGCACCGGATGCCCATCTTTGGTCACCAGCTGGTCGATGAGCAGATCATTGAGATGGACCGAGCGTTTGCGGTCCCAGATGAGACGTTCATTATCCAGGGCGGATACCCACAGAACCGGTGGTGTGGTACGGGCACGGTCGGCGGCCTGATCAAACAGGCTTTGCAGCATCCGGCGGGTGACGAGGTCCGTTTCTGGCCCGACCTTATCGGCCAGAGTCACGCGCATATAAGCCGGTCCGTTGAAGCGGACAAATGTTTCGATCAGGTCGCGGGGCACCCCAACCGAGACCAGCGCGCCGATCACTTCGCGATCCACTTTAGGGCTGGGACGGCTGACCAGCCTAAACGTTTCTGGATAAGCATGTTCATCTTCGACCAGGTAAACTTCGCCATAATTGATCTTAATCATCCAGATGGGCATGGACAGCATAATGACGTAGATAAACCCGATCCAGCCCAGGCCCCACAGCAGGTAAAATAGCTGAAAGCCGCCGCGCCCGGCAAATAATGCCGCCAGTGGCGAGGCATTCACGTCATTCTCGCCGAACATGAAGACCGGCACATTGATCATGAACAGCCAGAAGATGAGGACGACCGTCACGAAGGCGGCCATCGTCAGAGCCGTCTGCGTGCGACCATACATCAGGTAGAAAAACAGGAAGATGCTGGCGGCCAGTCCGAGGCTGAAAAACGGCAGCAGATAATTAAACCGCCACCACAGGATAATCGCGCCGCTGGCGAGCACCCAGCCATAAGCCCAGAAGCAGGCCAGGTTAATCAGGATTTTCCGGCGGATGTCCGGGCGTTCGCGCCACAGGCGGCGGTTGGCCTTCACCAGCACATAATGGCCGGTCAGCAGCCAGATTTTTTCGGTCAGCCACTGCCAGAAGCGCTGCCAGGCGTTGGGCTGTGGGGTGATCCGGGCGGGTTGTGCCACCATCGACATGGTCATGCCCCTTTTACAGATTTGCTGTAAGGTTAAACCAATATTCACATGATGCTTTTTTTCATCATAATCAGTTACGGGCAGCTTGTAAACGCACGCGCGCATGCGCAGCAATCTGCCCCCAAATGTTGGGGGATCACTTTGTGAGACCGCCGCCTGCGAGCGAGTCCACCAGATGGCCTACGCCAAAATGCATCCTGTCGCTCATCTCCGAGCAGGTCAATCGGATTAACTTTAGAGGAGTATGGTTCAACATAAGGGGGATAAGCCCGTGTTTCCCATTCAAGATCTGAATCCAACCCGGCGTTTTCCAATCGTTACCTATGCCCTGATTGCGCTGAATGTCATCGTATTTTTCTGGGAAATGAGCCTGTCGGAAGGCCAGCTCCAGCGCGCCTTTCTGGACCTCGCGGCTGTTCCTGCCCACATCTCAGCCAGCCCATTCTCGGTCGAGACATTTCTCGACATCCTGCGCAGCATGTTCCTGCATGGGGGTTATGAGCACATCATCGGCAACATGCTCTACCTGTGGCTGTTCGGCGACAACCTGGAGGACCGGCTCGGCAAACTGCTGTATATCGTCCTGTATCTGGTCAGTGGATTTGCCGCCGCCTTTGCCCAGGTGCTCATCGACCCGGCCTCGACTATTCCGCTGGTGGGGGCCAGCGGCGCGATCGCCGGGGTGCTGGGCGGCTATCTGGTGATGTTCCCCGGTGTGCGCGTGCGCGGGATTGTCCCCCTGGGGCGGATTTCGCAGATGGCGGAATGGCCCGCCTACCTGGTGCTGGGGCTGTGGTTCGTGCTGCAACTATTTAACGGGGTCACATCGCTGGGCGTGGCAACCGCCTCAGGTGGAGGCGTGGCATTTTTTGCCCACATCGGCGGCTTTGTCGTCGGTCTGGTCCTGACTCTCCTGTTCATGCAGATCGCACCGCAGCCGCCCGCCGCAGCGCGGAAGGAACTGCTCTACGCGCGCAGCCAGCGCGATCGCCGCTGACCGAAAGCCGGGTTCCAGCATCCACAATTCGCGCTGGAACCCAATCCTTTCAGCACCTTCTCTCGCCTGCCAGTTACCCTTCGCGCACCCACACGCGCATATCCCCCGGCTCGCGGTTAGCCCAGGCATAGTAAGGAATGGCTGTGAAGGTAAACGCCTCGACCCGGTCCACAGGCGCAGGCTGGTACAATCCGCCGGACCATTGGGCGGGGCTGATGCGCCGGGCCGGGCCTGTGATGACCGTCACTCCGCCCAGGCAGTCCGATTCAAAAGCCGACGTCAGTTCGGAATCGCGCGGGATTACCACCTGCTCCAGATTGGCACCGTTGTCCGCCGCTTCCAGGCAGTAGACGATGGGGCCGCGCTGGAGAGCGATGCGACCCACGCCCTGCCGCA
>JAIOHO010000049.1 GCA_019912905.1 Anaerolineae bacterium | reverse complement strand
GTTGCTCAATTCGGAGACGGATTCGATTTCGGCGGGGGCACTCGCTTCTGAGGAGTCCTCCACGGAACTGGCGGCAGGTTCCTCAGTCGCCTCCTGCGCAATCACTGCGCTCACCACCAGACTGCCTACCAGATAGGCCAGAATGAACAAGATCAGTAGTTTAAAGCCGATTGCCCTTGGGCGCATCCTCTGCTCCTCGCTGCTTGACAAAGGTAAGAACTGCGTCGAGTGATGAATTATCTGACAAATGCCGCCAGGAAACATTATCTGTTTCTGACAATATCCGAGTGATTCGGGTGAATATCTGCTGAATTTTGAGTGATTGAACAACTCATGCAGGCGAAATTAGGCAGTTTGCACGATCGATTCAAATCTTTTCTTGTGCGAAATATTTCTGGTGATTTTCAACATTGTCGATTCTCACCAAAAAGCGATCCGTCGCGCCAGGGGCAGGGGTGCGCTACAATGCACGCGGTCATCGAGCAAAAGGATTGAGGCAGCCCCATGCATATCGCATTTCCATTGAGAAGCAATGGGTACCTACTCTCAGACGCAGCAAACCGCCTGGGTGCCCTGGAACCCAGTGACCCGGCTGAGGAAATGAATGCGCTCCGTGAGCGGTTTCGCGCGCAGGGTGTCCTCTGGCTCAAGGGTCTCCTTGACCGGAAAAGTGTGCTGGCATTTCGCAGGCGCTATTTTGAAGCCATGCAAGATACCGGCCTGCTGGCTGCGGGCAGTGATCCCGTCGATGGCATCTTCTCCGGTGCGGCAGAGCAACGTGGAAAAACTAACACGTATGAAGTCGTTCGATGGGCTGCTTACGAGGCATTCTGTCTGTCCGAACCCATCTGGCGCTTTTATGAAGCGTTCCTGGACGGTGCCGTATACCTGCACAAACGCAAAATCATTCGGTTGGGCAAACCCGGCCAGACGCGTTGTACCGGCGCGCATTATGACCTGACCTACCTGCGCGGCGGCACGGATCACTTATGTACAAGCTGGATTCCTATCGGCGACTGCACGGTCGCGATGGGCGGGTTGATTTATCTGGAAGGCTCAGATGCATTTGGGCGGGTGAAGGAAGCAGAATTCAGCCAGCTTAATGCTCACCTGCCACCAGAAGCGCGGATGAGTGCCTATAATGAGAACATGTCCCGGTCGGGCTGGCTGACGGAAGATCTGCCCGCGCTGGCGGATCGGCTGGATACACGCTGGCTGACCGCCAACTACGAAGCCGGGGATATGGTCGTCCACAGCCCGTATATGATTCACGCTTCAACCGAAAACGTGTCCCCGGATCAGCGCATGCGCCTTTCAACGGACATCCGCTATCAGTTGGTGAGCGAACGGATCGACCCCCGCTGGGCGAAAGACTGGACGCCGGACGACGGCCTGTAGTCACAGGCGCTTAGATGACCAATGTCATCATTTGAACCCACGGAGCAGCCTCAAGGTTGCGCTGGGTCACGCACATGCTAAGTTTCATTATAGGAGTCAGATCGCAAATCAACTTATCATTTTTAGCCGAGGATCTTGTTCAATGAGTGTGACCGTACAACTTCTCCCTGGTGAATCCATTTTGATCGCCACAATGACTGGTGAAGTCAATCGAGAAAAGGCACTGGAAGTCTTTCATTTGACCAACGAACTCATTGCAGATATTGAAGGACCCATTATTCGGATTACCGATGTGTCTGAGGCCACCTCCTCGTTCGCGGATATGATCAACGTCCTCAACGCCTCTGGCAGAAGCAAAGAGGGATCGACCAGCGATCCGCGTATCCAGGTCATTCTGGTCGGCACATCCAGCTGGCTTCGCTTTTTCCGCGATGCGATGGCGTCTGCCCATCAGGGGAGCCGCAATATTCCGGCCTTCGACAACCTGGAAGATGCGCTGCTGGCAGCCCGCAACGAACTCCAGAAGCTTTCGGCCTGAGGCAGCCTTTGCGCAAAAACAGGGGTGCAGCCTACAAGCATGCACCCCTGTCTGGCATAAGAAATCAGGCTGGTTGGCCGACTTTTTCGGCACAGGCGGCCCACAGCAGGCCGCGAATGACCATGTCCAGAATGGTCGGGGGTTCCACCACATCGACGTGATGGCCGAGCGAACAGTAGAAGACGCGCCCCTTACCATACATCTTGGTCCATACCACCGGCATCACCGTGCCGTCGGAAAAGGTCGTGGTCGCCAGCACTTTGATAGCCGGGTCCACATGCATATAGTACTGTTCGGACTTGATGTGAAGCGGCCAGGGTACCCCCGCCGTGATTGGATTCGGCTCCGCCGGATTGACCTCGACCGTATAGTCAATCCCGTCATTCCCTGGATGGGCTACCCACTGCCCGCCGGTCATAAGCTGCCATTCCGTCTCGTTGCGGAACGAATCGCACATGCCGCCATGCAAACCACCAATGCCAACGCCGTGTTCCTTGACCGCTTCGAGCACCGGTTTGAGCTGATCTTTGGTGATGGTACCCATCGTCCAGACCGGCACCAGCAGGTCAAACTGCGTCAGATCCAGATCTTTGAACGCATCCAGCGTATCCGAGATCGTCACCTCCACACCCTGCTCTTCGAGCGCACCGCCGAGCAGCTTCGATATCCCTTCCGGCTCGTGGCCGTCCCAGCCGCCCCAAACTATCAACGCTTTCGTCATGATGTTATCTCCAACTATGTATCTGCCGAATCACCCAGATGGCTGCTCGGCATGCGAATCGCCTTGCCTAAATGTCTTTGTCCGCGTAGGTTTTAATCAGGCTGCGCCCGGTCATCTCCGGCGGTTTTTCCAACCCCAGTAAGTCCAGAATGGTCGGCGCAACGTCGGCCAGGATGCCGTAGTTGTACAGCTCGTAGTAACCTTTGCCGATGACGAACAGCGACACCGGTCCAACCGTATGATAGGTATGCGGCTCACCGGTCGCCAGGTCAATCATCCTTTCGCAGTTGCCATGATCCGCCGTCACGATCGCCACACCGCCTTTGTCCAGCACCTTGCTGACGATTTTCCCCGCACACTCGTCCACACATTCGACCGCCTCGATCGCCGCCGGCAGGGAGCCGGTGTGCCCGACCATATCCGGGTTGGCAAAATTGATGAGCAGAAAGTCGTCATCGTGAGTGTCCAAGCGTTCGAGCGTCGCCGCCAGCAGTTCCGGCGCGCTCATCTGCGGCTGCAAATCGTAAGTTGCCACTTTGGGCGACGGCACGATCCTGCGATCCTCACCGGGCCAGGGTTCTTCGACACGTCCGTTAAAAAAGAAGGTGACGTGCGGATATTTCTCGGTTTCAGCCGAGTGATACTGCTTCAGATCGTGCTTGCTGATCCACTCGGCCAGTGTGTTCTCAGGGAGTCTCACCGGGAACAACACTTTAACCGGCAGTCCTTCCATATATTCAGTGAACGTGATGACATCGAGACCATCGACCCATTCGAAGTGGTCGGCACCCGCAAAGTCCTTCACAACGCAGGCCTGCACAATCTGGCGCATCCGGTCAGCGCGAAAGTTGTAGAAAATGACGACGTCACCTGGCCCGATGCGCAGGCTGTCGTCATTGCCGACGACGGTCGGCACAATGAATTCATCGGTCACATTCTGATCGTAGGACTGCCGGATCGCTTCTTTAGCGCTGGCAGCGGTCTCGCCCTCGCGCTTAACCATCGCATTATAGGCTTTGGCCGTGCGATCCCAGCGTTTGTCGCGGTCCATTGCATAATAGCGCCCGCTGACAGTCGCAATGCGGCCCACGCCAACCTCGACGATTTTGGCTTCCAGGTCGGCCAGAAAACCGATTCCGCTGGTCGTAGGCGTATCCCGCCCATCCGTGATGACATGGACCACCGGGTCGATATCATGCTGGCTGGCAATATTGAGGAGGGCGAAAAGATGGCTCTGGTGGCTGTGGACACCGCCCGGCCCCAGCAGGCCGATCAGATGTACGTTCTTGCCCACTTCTTTGGCGTGCTCGAGCGTGGCGACGAGGTCTTCGTTTGTCGCCAGCGAACCGTCTTTGATGGCAAGATCAATGCGCGTAATATCCTGATAGACGATTCGACCTGCGCCCAGGTTGAGGTGGCCGACTTCGGAATTGCCCATCTGATCGGGGACCAGGCCCACAAACTCCCCGGATGTCTGCACAATCGAACGCTCGCGCGTCCGCATCCAATGATCGAAGTTGGGGGTATCGGCCTGAACCACCGCGTTGCCGACTTCCATTTCGCGGATGCCCCAACCATCGAGGATAATCAATATCACTGGCTTGTGTCCTGCCATGTCCGTTCCTTCGCGTACTATTCGAACCCACTCAGTTGTAACACGCTCTACCGGGGCGTCAAGTGCCGCCTTGATGATCGGATGCGGCGGTGCTATACTGCTAAGGCTTTGGCCCGTGTGAGGAGCGTTAGACGGCATGAATATTCAAGGAGCGCTGCAAATCGCGGCGGTTATTATCTCGGTTCTGCTCATCGTCTTGATCCTGCTTCAGGTCAAGGGCGGTGGTTTGGGCAGTCTGCTCGGCGGCGAATCGGGTCTCGGTATTGCGCGTACCCGGCGCGGCCTGGAAAAGACGCTGTACCAACTGACCATCGTCATGTCGATCGTGTTTCTGGCAATCTCGATCGTCGCTGTCCTGGTACTCGGCTGAGTTTTCCGTCTTGAGTTGCCCACATCGCGAGAATTGATACGCTGATGCTGCGCGGTTTTCGCTGGCAGCTTTTGGCGCTCATTGCGGCGGCTTTGCTGTTCATCGCAGCGCTGGTCAACCGCTCCGATACCGGACCCCGGTTGTCTGATGAGGCCGTACCTCAGACAGTCACCGCAGCCGAGCCGACATTCACGGTGGCACCTACCTTCACCCCCAATCCCGGCATCCTGATCCAACCGGAAACCACATCCGCTGAGATTGCCACCTTTCGAGAAGCCGTCACAGGCACTGTGCAGCGCCTCAACCCGCTGCTGGCGAACCCGTCAGAACACGATGTCTCGTCACTTATCTTCGAGGGATTGACGCGCACCAATGCTTACGGCGAACCGGTCGCAAACCTGGCGCAGCATTGGGTAATCTCATCCGATGGTCTGGAATATGTGGTGACCCTGCGCGATGACGTGCTCTGGCAGGACGGTGTACCTTTTACGTCAGCAGATGTCGATTTCACCATGTCCATCCTGCGCGCCCCGGATTTTCCCGGCGACCCTGACCTGGGCGCATTCTGGCGGACAGTCGAGACGGCAGCTCTGGAGCCGCATCTGGTGCGCTTTCGCCTGACCCAACCGCTCGGCAGTTTTCTGGATAAACTGCGCATTGGCATGCTGCCTGCGCACGCCCTGGCCGGAACACCGGCGGCAGAGATTGGCACCCATCCCTTTAACCTGTCCCCCATCGGCACCGGCCCCTATCAACTGGAAGCCCTGCGGACTGACAATGGCGGCAGAGTCAGCCAGGTCGATTTGCGCGCGGCCCCGGTCTTCCGGCAGCGTCCCGAAGGTCAGACGGGTTATGCAATCGACCGCCTGAGTTTTCGACTCTACCCAACCTTTAATGACGCACTTGCAGCCCTGAGCGGCGGTGAAGTGGATGGACTGGCAGCCCCCAGCTCCATGGACCGCAGCGCTCTGCTGGCCGCGGCCAGGCCCGACCAATTTGAGGTTTATACGACACTGGCCCCCACGTTGGGCATTCTGATTTTCAACTGGCAGCGCGATGAAACCCGTTTCTTCCGCGAACAGCGCGTGCGGCTGGCACTGGAAACCGGCATCGACCGCACGTCCACCATCGAGCGACGTCTGCTCAACCGGGCGGTGCGCGCCGACAGCCCGCTCTGGCCCGGTTCGTGGGCCTACACCTCCGATCTGACGTGGCCGCCCCACGACCTCAGCACCGCACAGTTTCTGCTGGAAACGGCCAATCTGCACACAGCCCCCAGCGATGAGGACGCGACCGAAGAGGCTTCACCTTATCGGCTGAGCTTCCGCATTCTTGCGCCGGACGACCCGGCCCTGGTCGATATGCTTCAGGAATTCGCCGCCCAGTGGTCTCAGTTGAACCTGAATGTGACCATCGACTCGCAGGAGCCAACAGTTTATCAGGCTAAGCTAAAATCAGGCGATTTCGATGCGGCTCTGGTTGAACTCTCACTCGGCGACAGCGCCGACCCGGACATCTACGCCTTCTGGCATCAGGGCCAGTATCCCGATGGATTGAATTATGGTGGTGTGGACGATTCGAACATCAGCGAAATCCTGGAAAAAGCGCGCCGGGACCCCAGCGGCGTCAACCGCACGATTCTCTACGACGAGTTCCAGCGCGACTTTGTCGAGCGGGCCATCGCGATTCCCATGTATTACCCGCTGTTTACCTATGTGACCTCGACACGCGTTGCGGGCGTCCAACTGGGTTTCATCGGCAGTCCAGCCGACCGCTTCCAGACGATCCGGGACTGGACCATCCAGGGCGGCTAGAGTACGCCTTCACGCGCCAGAATCGCGCGCAGCAGGTCCTTACGCGCGCTTCCCCCCAGCATTTCCAGCTTACGCACCCCCAGTGGGTCGATGTCCTCGCGCAGCAGGCGGATTTCTTCAGACGTCGGTGGCGGCGTCTCATGAATGTCCGGCGCGATCTCCAGGTCAAAACCCGTCTTGCGCTGAATATATTCTCGGCTCACATCGGGGTGATAGCTGGTCAGGCGCATCCGACCCTGCCCCCAATCGAACTGACCCAGGTCGCTGATGAGGTAATTCACACCGCGTCCTCGTCTTCGCTGCGGCACATGTCCCAGGCCGCTGACAAAATCGACTTGTTCGACGAACGTTACCCTTGAATGGCGCGGGACATACAGGTATATGTGGTCGGAGTAGGGGGTGACATCGGGAATGCCGCCGCTACCGGGCAGGCGCAGGCGCGGGTGATGGTAATCCTTACCAAAAGCGATATTGTTGAAATTGCCCTGCGGATCGACCTGAGCAGGATGAAAGAATTCTTTAGGATTGTACCCGGGCAGCAGATCGGCGGCAGCCGTCGCGAACCCCACATGCAGCAGCGATTTACCCAGCCACAGATCTTCGATACGTCCCACACCCAGTGGTGCCCATTCCTGGCAGATGGATTGACCGATTGCCGAAGCGAAACGCACATTCGGCGCATGGGTACACTGCGCCAGGATAAACCCGGCCATTACCAGCGGCGTGTTGATTCCCTGTGCCAGCACCTCACCGTCCACCACCTGCCGCGAGATGCACACCGAAATCAGTTCATCAATAGTAAAATCAGCCATGCAGCCTCCTGCCCGCAAACAGCGCAAGTATAGCGCAGATAAACGCATTCGCCAGGCACGGGAGGGACATGCCCGCAGCCCGCGCGAAGGGGCATCCGGCAATACCGATTGATGGTCCCTGCCAGCGGTACCCATTGGCCGCAGGACCACGACCTATGCTACAATGCAGGGAGCTTGGCATGAGTGCGATCCCCACGAATTAAGGAGACGAATGATGTCTATCATTTCAGTCTTGAAGCAGGCCGATATATTTTACGAACTGAGCAATACCCAGCTCGAACTGGTAGCTTCAATCTGTAATGAGAGGCATTACCAGGCAGGGGATACTTTATTTGAGGAAAATACACCCGGCTCAGAGCTGTATATCATCGCCAGCGGTGAGGTGGAGATTCTGCTCAACCCGGCCCTGCTGGGCAAAGAAACCCGCTCCGCGCCGGAGGTCATCAGCACCTTGCGGCGGGGTCAATCCTTTGGGGAAGTGGCCCTGGTGGATGAAGGACTGCGCTCGGCAGGAGCGCGCGTGTCGCAGTCGGATACACGCTTAATCGTCATCCCGCGCGACAAGCTCATGCTGCTGTGCGATACCTACTCTCAGTTGGGCTACCGCTTGATGCGCAATCTGGCGGCTGATCTGGCGATGAAAATGCGCAGTACCGACCTGCTGGTCCGCGAGCAAATGACCTGGGGGCGTCCGCCGGGCGGCTAACCGACACTGCGGACAACGGCGGTAG
Organism: Anaerolineae bacterium; assembly: GCA_019912905.1. Classification (GTDB taxonomy): domain Bacteria; phylum Chloroflexota; class Anaerolineae; order Aggregatilineales; family Phototrophicaceae. The sequence continues at coordinate 2,348 of JAIOHO010000049.1, read as the reverse complement.
TATCGTGATCGGTGGATGTGGCCTGTATCGGTAATCGGATGACGAACACGCTGCCTTTTCCGGGTGTGCTGCTGACCACAATATCCCCGCCGTGCGCTTCGATCACCTTACGCGCAATCGAAAGTCCCAGACCGGAGCCGCCGCTGTCTGCGGATCGCGCCTGATCCGCCCGGTAGAAACGCTCGAAGATGTGCGGCAGATCATCCGGGCCAATCCCGATTCCCGTATCTTCGACGGCGATCAAGACGTGGTTGTGCTGGACACTGGTCCGCACCGTCACTGCCCCACCCGTGGGCGTGTAATCAACCGCGTTTTGGAGGATATGCTCCAATGCCTGTTGCAACTGAGCTGCATTGCCCATAATTGGCGGCACCTCATGGTTCAGGTCGATTGCCAGTGTGTGATGATTTTCCTCAGCGGCGGCTTCAAGGTTACGGACTAATTCGGCGACCATCGTATTGATGGCGACAGGCACAAAGACCGGTTCGGGATTCTCCCGGTCGAGCCGATCCATATCGAGCAGTTCACCCAGCAGTTGTTCCATCCTCTGGACCTGAGATTCAATTTTCTCAATCTGATCCGCCTGCCGCTGGGGATCGGTGCTCTTCTGAAGGAGGTAGAGGCTGGTATTGACCACCGCAAGCGGCGTTCTGAAATCATGTGACATGTCGGCCAGGAAGCGCCGCAGCACATGCACACGCTCACGCTCTGCCACCAGTTCGAGGGACTGCTGTTCGACCAGCTTGCGATCCGTAATATCGCGGCTCATCCCCACCAGCCCGATCACCCGTCCGTCCCGGCCATGGAGCGGTACCTTGGTCGTCAGCACAGTTTTGAGGTTCCCCTGATCGCCCAATGTCGTTCGCTCAAGATTGAACTGTGGCTCACCGGACTGCATAGTCGCCAGGTCATCAGCATGAAATTGGGCGGCTAGCCCTTCGGGAAACACATCGAAGGCCGTCTTTCCTACCAGCGCGTCGGCTGACACATGGACCGCGTGCGCGTGCGCCTCGTTACTGAGGATAAACCGTCCCGAAGAATCCTTAATAAAGATATAATCCGGCGTGCTGTCTATCAGGGTTCGCAGCAAATCACGCTCCTGAATAAGCGATTGGTGGGCCGACTTGAGTTCGGTCACGTCGGTAAAAGTAACAACGACCGCATAAGGCTGCGTATTCCCGGCCTTGAACAAAGGTTGTGCATTCATCAGCAGCCAGGTCACAGAGCCACCGGCTTTCTGAAATCCGAGTACCTGGCCGAACTGTGGTTTTCCGGTGCGCAGCGCCGTCATGGAGGGCGCATGGTCCATAGGGAATGGGGACCCATCCTCGCAGATGATGCCCCATCGAGGATCGTCAACTGCCCGGCTCTGCATCTCTTCCATCGAGACATCCAGAACACGCAGCGCGCTAAGGTTGGCCGCCTGAACCACACCCGCTGCATTTCGAACGATGACCCCCTCCGTCATTGCGTCCACCACCGAACGATAACGCTCTTCACTTTCCTGTAGAGCTTCTTCAATGTCGAACTGATGTTTCTGACGCAGCAGGAGGTAACCAAACAAGATCATACCAAGCGGAACGACGGCCAGGTATGGCACCGCAGACATCAGAGCCACTTCACGTCCGGCAACGATCCATAAGGTAATCAGCGGCACCGCTGTAGCAACCGCACTCAGGATCACCAACGTGCGCCGCGCGATTAGAATACCACGACGGTGATGATAGAGATGAACGGCACAGCCAACCGACGCCAGGATGACGATGGCGCCAATGCCGCCAATAGCTCCCTCACCGCCCAGCAACCAGCGTGCCGTGCTCATCATCACTGTGGTAATCAATGCCGGAATGAGGCCGCCAAATGCGCCAGCAATCGTGATGATGATGCTGCGTCCATCCACGAAAAACCCGGGGCCAACTTCTGTCGGAGACAACATAAGCATGACCCCAAGCAGGCCATACAGCACGCCGTAAATCACAGCCTGAGTCGAGGCACGCCGATGGCGCAGTGACGGCACAAGCAGGCCAAAAATAAACACTAGCGACAGAATGAGTGAAACATTCTTGACCAGGCTGACTGCTAGCTGTAACGAGAACACACGATTACTTTCTACTCGAAGGGCGTAGATGCTGGAAAATGAGGATGGGAAATAGCGGAGAGCACGTCCGCGCATTTTGTAGGAATTCACTTAACATTGTACAATCTGCTTAATTGATTCACCATAAAGACGATTTAGGTATTCATGAATTCTTCAACTCAAACCCTCTTCAAAGGTCCACTGCCTGGATGTGCATGTGTATTGATTCATGATCGCACAGAGACTTCACCAGCCCGCCCCCATTGAGGAG
>JAIOHO010000508.1 GCA_019912905.1 Anaerolineae bacterium | reverse complement strand
CGGTCATGGCGGTCGCCAGCGAACCGGCTTTCTCCATCGTCAGGAATTCCGCCATCCCCAGAAACTTGGCGTAGGTTCCGCCATCGACGATCCAGGCCAGGTCCGAAGGTCGCGCCGCGTACCGGGCCGCCATCGTGAAGCGCGCCTGCCGCAGCAGGGCCAGAGTCGGCGCACCGGCGGCGTCCACCGCGTTAGCCGTCGTCGTCACCAGCGGCAGCTTGCGCAGCCCGTTGAAGGCCATGTAGCGGTCGGTCGCGTCGGGCGTACCGCCGTCCTTGTTGATGTTGCCGCTGGATGCCGTGTCGCCGTTGAGCAGCACGTAGTCGATGCTGTCGGTGATCGCCCGCACCGCCTGCTCGCGGTAGATGTTCAGCACCGGGATGACCGCATCCTCGACCAGTTCCGCGCTAAAGCCGACCCGCAGCGCCAGCTTTTTGGCGGCCAACTGCACCTTACTGGAGCCGATCTTGCTGTCGGGGATCGCGTTGCCCGCCCCGCTGGTCAGTTGATCCTCGTCCATCGTTTCCGGCACGAAATAGACGGTCGGGTCCGCCCCTTCGATCGGCAGCTCAAACGGATTGCTGGGCATCTCCACCGCCTGAAACAGCGGCAGCACCGTATTTTCCAGCCGGGCTTTCTGCCAGATCTGCGCGCTCCACAGGTCCGGCACCCACTCATCGCCGAAACCCGCCTGCGTGCTGTAGCTGAGTTCGTCGGATTTCACCGCGCTCAGCCCTTCCGTACGCACCTTATGCGCCAGGGCGTTGGCGAACGGCTCGCTCACACCCCGAAAGTGTTTGGTCGAGCGCAGCAGCATATAGCCGTGCAGCAGGTCCATCGCGCCCATCGTGTCGTAGGGGCTGCTCACCGTAATCCGTTTGAGCGCGTCCTCGGCGCTGCCCACCGGCAGGCGTTTACGCGGCTCGGGTAGGGTGATCGTTTCGTCATCGTGCATTGTGGTCTCTCCATATGTTTGGCCTTCTAAAGAGGCATGATGAGAGTGATGCGGTCTAATGCCGCCATGAGGAGTCGTATCCTCGCCCACTTCGGGTAATCCCAGCCGCCCGGTGTCCAGCCCCAGCGCATCATAGGCGCTCTTGATGGTGCGGACATCCGTCCGGCGCGGTTCCGCCGGGGCCGGGGTCAGGCTGCCTTCGACAATAGGCCACTGCTGGATACGCCCATCGTCGGCCACCTTCACCAGATGCGGCAGGCTGCCCGACGACCAGCCCAGTGCCCCCTTGTCCACCAGCCGCTGCACGGTGCGCACGTAGCGCTTGCGCAGATCCAGCTGCGCCTCGGCCCACACGCCGGTCTCATCCGCCACCAGCGTGTCGATGGTGCCGATCACCGCCGCTTTCAGATTGCCGTCCAGCCCGTGATGGTAGAGCACCGGGCGCTGGTCGTACCAACCCAGCCCCAGGTCCGTCTCCGGTGTAAAATACTCGCCTTGCAGGTCGCGCTGCGTGCGGCTGCCCCACACCACCAGGTAGCCGCCCACGCGCCCCGCCTCGGCGTCCAGTGTCTTGAGTGTCGTCTGCATCTTGCCCTTCCGCGTCTATAAACGGGGTTCATGCGACCAACCCGCAGCCCAACCCCGACTCAGAACTCGTTCCTCAGTCCTCAGCACTTTCTCCGACCGCCTCAGCCCGTCCACACGCGGCTGTCGAGTGGTGCAGACGCGGGCGATCATGCAGGCCAGCAGCCCCGCCCGCCGTTCGCCCGTAAGCGCGGCAGCCTCATACCGTCTGGCCGTTGTCGGTGTAGGGGTACAGCATGCTGTGCCCGGTCATGACGACTCTGCTACACCGACCAGATTAGCATATTTGTTCTATCAAAAGGTGGAAATATGTTCTGTTTTTGGAAGCTTCGCGGTGGCATTCGCCTGCGTTATAATCGTTTGGGGTTATCCATAGGAGAGAAAGATTGATGGGCACCGCACTCGACGCACTCAAAGCGCATCTGGCCGAAATTCACAACCTGGCAATGGTCAACTGGCTGCTCCAGTGGGATCAGAATACGCATATGCCGCCGGATGGCAGCCCAGCGCGGGCCGCCCAGCAGTCGACCATTCAGCGCCTGCGTCACGAACTGCTGGTCAGCGACGCTACCGCCCGCCTGCTGGAACAGGCCGCCCAGGAGGTCGATCTGGAGGATTTTGACTCGGACGACGCCAGCCTCATTCGCGTCGCCCGGCGCGATTATGACGACGCGTCCGTGCTGCCCTCCGCTTTCGTGGCCGAATACACCACCGCCACGACCACCGCTTTCGACATCTGGCGCAAGGCCAAAGCCGACAATGACTGGTCGGCGTTCATGCCCGCCCTCCAGCGCATCCTCGACCTCAAGCTGCACGAAGCTGAACTGCGCGGCTACGAGGATCACGTCTACGATGCCTTTCTGGGTGGCTGGGAGCACGGCCTGACGACCCGGCAGGTGCAGGCGCTGTTCGATTCCGAAAAACCTGCCCTGGTCGAACTGATCAAGGCGGTCAGCGAGCAGCAGGACCGTGTGGACGACTCCTTCCTGCACCAGCCGTTCGACGTCGATACCCAGCGCGCCCTGGCTCGATTCGCCGCCGAAGCCTTCAGCGTGGATTTCGGGGCCTGGGCGGATCTGGCCGAAGCGCCGCACCCGTTCTGCCTTCAAATCGCCACCGGCGACATCCGCATCACCACCCGTTACAACCCGACTTTCTTCAATCCCGGCTTTTATGCCACCCTGCACGAGACCGGCCACGGCCTGCACGGGCGCGGTTTTGCCCCGGAGATCGACGGCACCTATCTGTCGGACATGGATGCCGGCAGCATGGCAGTGGCCGAATCCCAGTCCCGCACCTGGGAAAATCTCGTCGGGCGCAGCCGCGCCTACTGGGAATGGATGCTCCCGCAGGTGCAGACCTTTTTCCCGCAGCAGTTCGCCGGGGTCGAGGCCGACGCCATGTACCGCGCCGTCAACAAGGCCCGGCCTCAGTTCATCCGCGTCGAAGCCGACGAACTGACCTACAACCTGCACATCATGCTGCGCATGGAAATCGAACTGGAAATGGTCACCGGGGCGCTGCCGCTGAAGGCCGTGCCAGAAGCCTGGGCCGCGAAGTTCCAGGCTTATTTCGGCATCACCCCGCCGGACGATGCCCAGGGCGCACTCCAGGATGTCCACTGGAGCAGCGGCGGAATCGGCATGTTCGTCGGTTATGCGCTCGGCAACATGCTGGCCGTGCAGTATTACAACGCCGCACTCAGGGCGCATCCCAGCATTCCCGACCAGATTGCGCGCGGCGATTTTTCGACGCTGCACGGTTGGCTTCGGGACCACATCTACCGGCCCGGGCGCAAATACACCGCCGACGAACTCACCCGGCGCGTAACCGGCGAGAGTCTCCAGACCCGCGACCACGTCGCCTACCTGGAGGCGAAATTTAAGGATGTCTACGCACTCTAAGCGCTCGATCCAGTCATTTCTCAGGGATTTTGATAGGGGCGGTCCGGCGTGGCCGCCCAATTCACGCCATTTTCAGCCCTTTGACTGCCGACTATTGACTACAGACTGTCGCCTGATTGCGTCATTCGTCACAATCTTACGGGTTCAACCAGCGCTGGCGTTATACAATGTAACAAAAGTGATAGATGACCGAGTTGAGAGCGCTGGAGCATCGCATGAGTGTCACCGTATCCTGGCATGACTCACACTGCATTCGCTACCAGTTTGAGGGGAAGTGGGACTGGAATCAGCTGGCGGAGGCGTATCGCAAAGGACGCGCGATGGAGCGCGCCTGTGGTCGCCGCACGGACGTCATTATCGACATGCAAACGGAGATGAACCTCGGATTAGCCGACGGCCAGTATATCACCGGCAATCCCTTTATCTACGATCTGCTTCAAAAGAATCGGGGCATCAGGAAACCAGTCCACGCGGCTTCTTAGCCCGTGCGGCCAGTAGTTCTTCCATCAGGTCCTCGCCAATAAACGCACGCAGTTCATCCGCATTGCGGCCTTCAGCGGCAAAGGTCTGCCAGACCTGCGACTGAAGCACGCGGATTTCGTGATCCAACTGGCCCAACTGGTGTTCCAGTTCGTCCAGCTTGCCATCCTGTCGAGAGCGAACCACACGCGTGGCGCGCATAGCCACCTGATGGTGCAGCTCACGCCGCTCCAATAACATTCCCAGCAGCCGATAATGTGGTTTTACGATACTGTGATACATGCCCATCATTCCCTGAACCATATCCTGCTTATAGTAGAACACAAGTTCGTATTTTCAGCAACTTCCATTTCAATTTTCATCTTCATTTCTATTGTAATTAATTTGATTGTACGAAGGTGCAGCCCGCAGGTCAAGTCAATAAATTGTAAAAATCTGTGCATCACTTCTGTAGATGATAAAGCTCGATCTTGATCAGAAACAGGGCAGACACACCCGGGAATTCGTTCGACCCGGAAGGATCGAGGCGGACCATCTGCTCCAGGACAAGGATTTCGGCAGCCAGCGTGTTGACCTCGTGCTCAGCCTCATAGGTGAGGGTCACCCGATTGAGCGCCACCCAATCCAGGGCCTTATCCATCTCCGTCAAGATGTTCACAATCCTATTCTTAAGTACGATACTACAATAACGCATTTTACCTTGAAAGCACATAACACCATCAGGGCGGCTTCGATCCACCGCCCTGATCAGCCTGTGCTGCCGGTTTAGTTCGCCAGCAGTTCCTCACGAGCGCCCTGGAAGACGGCCTGAACCGCGCCCGGAGACTCCGCTGCCAGCAGCCCGGTCACGACTTCAAAAGCCACTTCGTCCGGCAGGGCACGCACCTCGAAGGCGCGCCTGTCCTCCTGACCCCAGCGTTTCAGCGTAAACCGTTCCCACGACCGGAGTTCCAGCAGCGCCGCCTTCGTCCCGTCCGCCGCGCCCGAATCGACCTCCGCCCGATCCTGCCCAGAGCCGTTCGGAGTCTCTGCGGGAACCGCCTGACCGACCGGCAGGTCCCCCCACATCACCGGCGGCAGGTGATAATACTGCTGGCGAATCTCGTTGATGCTCAACACCGGGTAAGCGGTGCGGATTTCGTTCAGGCGCGCCTGCCCATCGGTCGGGCGAATATCCTCGAACGCGGCGACATGTTCCCCTGCCCAGAATGGCAGCAGTTCCTGGCTAATTTTCTGGGCGATGCGCACCAGCTTGGGCCACAGCGTCCGCTCGATAAACAGGCGTTCGGCTACTTTCGCATTCGCCTCAGTCGCATTCTCGCTGATCAGCCCGACCGGGATGCCATACAGATTCAGGATTTCGTTGCGATGCGCCTCGCGACCATTCAAAAAGTCCAGGTCCGTGTGGCTCAGGCCAATGTTCTGCCACTCGATGCCGCCCCCGCGCAGGAAAGCGGTCCGGCGCTGGGGTCCACCGTAACTCTGCCGCCAATCGCGTTTGATGCGCTCAAAATCCGCGTCGGACACATACTCCTTCACGTTGACGATCCCGGCGGGGACACCGTTATCCTGACTGAAGGTATTGCGATTCCACTCCGCCATCGCCCGGTCGCTGACAATCGCCACCCGCCCAGCTTCCAGGGTGGATAACCCGTAATAATCATTGGCCGGGTGCCAGCGTTTAAAATGGATCACCTCAGCCGCCTCCAGCGGGATGCGCTGGCCGTCGATCTCGTACAGATACCCGCGCACATAGGTCGCCGGGTCCGGCACGATGCTCATCCGGTCCGGTCGCAGCGGCCAGATCTGGGTCGGGGTTCCACGCCCGTCCCCGCTCAGAAACCAGTACGCGTTGCCGGTCAGTTCGAGCATCCCCACCGTCTGCTCGATCAGCTCGAATCGGCTCAGATAAGGGTTCGGATGATCCAGCAGATCCTCGACCGGGTGGCGTACCACCTCGTTCTGCTGCTCGCCTTCCAGTCGCAGCACCCGCAGCGGCACCAGCGCGGCGGCTTCGGCAATTCGGTTGATGGCGAGATACACCCAGGGCGACTGCTGGTAAACCCGCGCCTGGGTTTCGACTTCGCTCAACTGAGGCCAGAGGGCCGCATTGTGTTGAGCCACAGCCGCCACATGGGGTGCGCGGCGCAGTCCCTCCTGCTGTCGAAAATATTGGGTCAGCCAGTTGAACATTGATCTTCCTTTCTGAGAACCTGACACTTTCATGCAAATTGCCAAAGAGGACGATAGGAGAGAAAGGCAGGCACTTGATCTTGAGCTAATCGTCGTTGTAACCAACGCCGGGCGGTTTGAAACAGGCTCAAGCGTCGTCGATGTGAGCGGGA